>JBOIFB010000338.1:0-2836 GCA_050741415.1 Burkholderiales bacterium
CCTTACAGAGGCGGGCCACTTTAGGCCCCGACCGCAAACGCACCCCCGGCGGCGTGCGTCAACCGGTCAAGATAGTTGTCGTCGACCGGTCAAGATAATTGTCGCCGGCCAGACAGGGCTGCGCCGGGCGAATGTCGTAGGGCTGAAGTGGGCGGACGTTGATTTGGTAAGGCGGCGGGTGGTTGTCCACGCGGATGAGGCGAAGGGGCGTAGGAACCTGAAGGTGCCTCTTACCGATGAGGCGATGGCGATTATCCGGGCGCAGATTGGCAAGCACTTGCAGTACGTGTTTACCTACCTTGCCAAGCCGATTTACCAGGTCAGCGGCAAGGCATGGTGGGCTGCGTTGGAGCGTGCCGGCATCAAGGAATTCCGCTGGCATGATTTAAGGCATACGTGGGCCACGTGGCACGTGCTGGGCGGTACGTCGCTTCAGCAGTTGATGGAGCTAGGCGGCTGGCGGTCTTTGGAGATGGTGTTGCGCTACGCGCATCTCGTCGATGACGATCATTTGGCCGGAGTCGTAAAACGGTTCTCGGGATTGAAAGTGTCGGATGGCCAACGTGGTGACAATCTGGCTACGTTGGCGTCAGGTGCTTAGGAGCAGATTCCTAAGTCCCTGAAAGTGTTGGTCGGGGCGAGAGGATTTGAACCTCCGACCACCTGCACCCCATGCAGGTACGCTACCAGGCTGCGCTACGCCCCGAAGGCGCGGATTATATCAGCCGCGTTCAGGCGCCCAGGCTGTCGAGAATCTCGCGCAGCTCGCGCTTGATAGCGGCGAGATCGCCCGCGGGCGCGCGGCCCTCGTGGCGTGCGAGGTGTTCGGCGCGCTCGTCCGGCGCAAGGCCATTGTCGAGGCGGTTGCGCGCCCCGCTAATGGTGAAGCCCTCTTCGTACAGCAGCTCGCGGATGCGGCGGATCAGCAGCACCTCGTGATGCTGGTAGTAGCGTCGGTTGCCGCGCCGCTTGACTGGCTTGAGTTGGGTGAATTCCTGCTCCCAGTAGCGCAGGACGTGCGGCTTCACCCCGCACAGCTCGCTTACCTCACCGATGGTGAAGTAGCGCTTGGCGGGGATCGGCGGCAGATCAGTTTTTTTGCGGTTCTGCTCCATGGCGTGCTTTCTCGACCATGGACTTCAACTTCTGGCTGGCGTGGAAGGTGACAACGCGGCGCGCGCTGATCGGAATCTCCTCGCCCGTCTTAGGGTTGCGTCCCGGCCGCTGCGGCTTGTCGCGCAGCTGAAAGTTGCCGAAGCCCGAGAGCTTGACGCTCTCGCCGCGTTCGAGAGCACCGCGAATTTCCTCGAAAAACGCCTCGACCATGTCCTTGGCCTCGCGCTTGTTCAGACCGACCTTTTCGAACAGCAGGTCCGCCAATTCGGCCTTGGTCAGAGTCATTGCCACTGCCCGAACTCCCTATTACTGTTTTCTCTTTTAAGAACGCAGGGTTGCCGAGAATTCGCGTGCCAGCAGGGCGATCAGAGCGTCCCGGGCAACATCCGCCTCGGCATCCGTGAGCGTGCGTTCAGTATGTTGCATAACTACCCGAAAAGCAAGGCTTTTTCTCCCCTTCGGGAGACTCTTGTCCTGGTACAGGTCAAAAATCCTGACTTCCTGCACGATCGGCGACCTGGCGGCCTCGATCGCGTCCAGCAGGGCCTGCGCCGGGAGCTTGGAATCGACCAGCAGGGCGACATCTCGCACCACAGGCGGGAACTTGGAAGGCACCCGCGGGCGCGGTATCGTCACCAGTTGCGCCGCATCTGCCTCGAGCTCGAACAGGACCGCCGGCTGCGGCAGCTCGTAGCGCCGCTGCCAGCGCGGGTGCAGCTCGCCCAGCCAGCCGGCCACGCGTCCGTCGAGCACGATGCGCGCCGAACGTCCGGGATGAAACGCCGGATGCGGCGCGGCCTCGAAGCGACCCGCGCGCGGCGCGAGCAGCGCCTCGACATCGCCCTTGAGATCGAAGAAATCAACCGGGCGCGCGGGCTCGCCCCACTGCTCGTCGACCGCGGGTCCATAGGCCGCGGCTCCCACTCGCATCGGTTGGCGCACTCCGGCCACCGAGAGCGGCCCGTCGAGGGTGGCGGGGTCGCGCAGGAACACCCGCCCGACTTCGAACACGCGGATGCGGGGTTGTCTGCGCGCATGGTTGTAGCGCAGGTTGCCGATCAGCGAACCGATCAGGCTGGTGCGCATCACCGACAGCTGACTCGCGATTGGATTGAGCAGCCTGATCGGGTTTTCCTCGCCGGCGAGGTCGGCCTCCCATTGAGGCTCGACGAAGCTGAAATTGATCACTTCCTGATAGTCGCGCGCGGCGAGCCGCTCGCGCACCGCGTGCAGCGGGCGCTGCGCCTCGGGCAGCGCGCTCATCCTGGCCGCTGCGCGCGGCGGGTGCGCCGGAATGCGCTCAAAACCGTGCACCCGCGCGACCTCCTCGATCAGGTCTTCCTCGATCTCGAGGTCGAAGCGGTAGCTCGGCGGCGCGACGACGAAGGTCTCACCCCGCCGCTCGTAGTTCAGATGCAAGCGCGTGAACACGTCGGCCATCTCGTCGCCGCTGATCGGGATGCCGATCACTTTCTGCGCGCGCGCTACGCGCATCGTTACCGGCGGCCTGCGCGGCAGGCGCGCGACCAGATCGTCGGTCGGTCCCGGCTCGCCGCCGCAGATCTCGAGGACCAGCTGTGTCGCGCGCTCGATGCCGTCGACGTTGTTGTCGAAATCCACGCCGCGCTCGAACCGGTGCGAAGCGTCGCTGGCGAAGCCGAAGCGGCGCGCCCGGCCCGCGATCGCGGCGGGCACGAAGAACGCCGACTCGAGATAGATG
>JBOIFB010000339.1:0-2827 GCA_050741415.1 Burkholderiales bacterium
GCCGCTGCTCGCGCTGCTGGCGCGCGAAGATCAAGGCGAAGTGCGGCTCGGCGCGGTGGGTGCGCGGCAGCTCGCGGTGCGCTGCGAGCCATGACCCTCGGGCGCGAGCAGATCGAGGCCCTCGTTCCCCAGCGCGGCTCGATGTGCCTGCTCGACCGGGTGCTGTCGTGGGACGCAGACCGTATCGTCTGCGCCAGCGCGAGCCACCGCCGGCCGGACAATCCGCTGCGCGCGCTCAATCGGCTGCACGCGGTTGCCGGCATCGAATACGCGGCGCAAGCCGTCGCGCTGCACGGCGCGCTCGCGGCGCGCACGGGCCGCGCGATCGGGCCCGGCTTGCTCGCGAGCCTGCGCGAGGTCGAGCTGCGGGCCGAGCGGCTCGACCAGGTGGCGGGAGATTTGCTCGCGATCGCCGAGGCGCTCGTGGTCGAGCGGCGCCACATGCTGTACGCTTTCCGGGTCGAGGGCGACGGCCGCATCCTGCTCAAGGGGCGCGCCGCGATCGCGCTCGTTGCCGGGACCGACGCATGAAGCGCGCCGTGGTGACGGGAGGAAGTGGTGCTCTGGGAGCGGCGATCTGCCGCTCGCTGGCGGCCGCCGGACTGCACGTGATCGTGCACGGCCACGCGCACGCGCAGCGCGCCGAAGCCGTAGCGGGGGAACTCCGCGCCGCGGGCGGCAGCGCCGAAACGATCGTGTTCGACGTCTGCGACGGCGCCGCCGCCGCGCGCGCGCTCGAAGACCTGATCGAGCGCGGCGGCCCGATCCAGGTCGCGGTCAGCAACGCCGGCGTGCACCGCGACGCGCCGCTCGCGGGCATGTCGGAAGCGCAATGGGACGAGGTGGTCGACGTCTCGCTCAAGGGCTTCTTCAACCTGACGCGGCCGCTGCTGCTGCCGATGATGGCGACCCGCTGGGGGCGGATCGTGAGCGTTTCGTCGATCGTCGGCCTGACCGGCAACCGAGGCCAAACCAACTACGCGGCGGCCAAAGCGGGGCTGCACGGAGCGACCAAGTCGCTCGCGATCGAGCTCGCCGCGCGCGGCGTGACGGTCAACGCGGTGGCGCCGGGAATCATCCGCTCGGCGGGAACCGACGCCGCCGTGCCGGACAACGTGGTCGAAGCGCTGGTGCCGATGAAGCGCCGCGGCACCCCCGAGGAGGTCGCGAGCCTGGTCGCCTACCTGGCGTCCGACGCCGCGGCCTACATTTCGGGCCAGGTGATCTCGGTCAACGGCGCGATGGCCTAGGCGCGGCGATGGCACCCGATAGCGCAGGCTGCGTCGCCGTCATTGCGGCCTACGACGAGGCGGCCACGATCCGCAACGTGGCCGAGCGCACGCTGCGCCAGGTCGGCGCGCTGATCGTGGTGGACGACGGTTCGGGCGACGGCACCGGCGCCGCGCTCGCCGGCCTGCCGCTCGAGCTGCTGCGCCATCCAGTGAACCTCGGAAAAGGCGCGACCCTGTGGCGCGGCATGCAGCGCGCGCTCGAGCTCGGCGCGCGCGCGGTGATCACGCTCGACGGCGACGGCCAGCACCGGCCCGAGGACATCCCGGCGCTGCTCGCCGCGCACCGGCGCCAGCCCGAGGCGATCGTGATCGGCTCGCGTCTGCATCTGCGCGAGGAAATGCCGGCCTTACGCTACCGGGCCAACCGCTGCGCGGACTTGTGCGTCCGCCTGGCCGCCGGCCGCGGGTTTCCCGACACGCAATCGGGCTTTCGCGTCTACCCGGTCCGCCTGCTGCGCGAAGCGCGCGTCGACCACGGCGCGTCGGCGCGCTTCGCGTTCGAGAGCGAAATCCTGATCGAGGCCGGCCGCCTCGGCATCGAGGGCGTCGCGGTGCCGGTCACGGTCGCCTACCGCGGCCTGGCGCGGGCGAGCCACTTCGCCAACGTGGCCGACGCCGCGCGCATCGCGCGCATGCTGGTGCGGCGCCTGTTTGCGCGCCTCGCTCAGCGCGGCGGCGCAGTCTCGCGGCCGAATGCGGCCGACAGAAGCAGCGCGAGCGGGGTTCCAGCAAGCACGGTCACTCCGATCGCGCGCAGCACCGGCGTGGCCGAGAGCGCGAGCGCGCCGGCCGAGCACAGCACCGCGAGGGCGCACACCGTAAGTGAAAGCAGCGTGCGCCGGCGCTCCTCCGAGTCGCGCGGCACGCGGTGGAAGAACAGCGAGTAATTGAGCCCGGTTCCCACCACGAACAGCAGCGCAACGAGGTGAAAGAGCGTCAGCGGGACACCGAATAGCGGCAGCATCCCGGCCGCGACCGCCGCCGCGAGCAGCACCGGAAGCAGCACTCGTGCCGCCTCGCGCGCGCCCCCGAGCCCCCAGGCGAGCAGGCCGAACATGGCGCCGATGCCGAGCGCAGTCAGCTCGAGCGTCTGGCCGCGGTAACGGGCGATCATGCGTCCAGTCTCGCGCCGCAGGTCGAGCAGTCTGGCGCCCGGCACATGCAGCGTCTCGAAGCGGGCCGACAGCGCGGCGAGGTCGTGCGCGCCGCGCAGCGGCACGAGCGCGACCCATTCGCCGCGCAGCGGGAAGAGCAGCGAGTGAAGCTTGAGCGCGAGGCCGGTGCCTTGCAGGTCGTCCGGCGCGAGCAGCGGCCCGCCGCGCGCGCGCTCGACATCGCGCAGGAAGGGCTCGAACAGCCGGGGGCGGAATGGCAGACCCCGCCCGGCCTGCGCGAGCGCGCGGCGCAGCGCCTGGGCGTCGGGCAGCGCAGCGAGCCGCCGGCGCTGCAGCGCCTCGCTCGGCAGGACATCGCTCGCCGTTTCGAAGCCCGCGATCAGGCCATCGCGCGCAAGCCCGCGCAGCGCGGGCTCGAGC
>JBOIFB010000340.1:0-2814 GCA_050741415.1 Burkholderiales bacterium
CGAGGCGTTGTCGGCGAAGGCGAGGCTGATGGTGCCGGTCGGCGCGATCGACAGCAGGTGGCTGTTGCGGATGCCGTTCTTGCGGATCTGCGCCTTGATCTCGTCCGGCAGGCGCGCGGCGAAGCTGGTGCCGGAAAGATACAGGTCGGCGCTGAAGAGCGGGAACGCGCCGCGCTCGCGCGCCAGCTCGACCGAGGCGTGGTAGGCGCTGTCGCGCATCGCCTCGGCGATTTGCGCGCCCATGGCGCGCGCCTGGTCGGTGTCGTAGCGCAGGCGCAGCATGATCAGCGCGTCGCCCAGCCCGGTGAAGCCCAGGCCCACGCGGCGCTTGGCCATCGCTTCGGCGTGCTGCTGCTCGAGCGGCCAGGCGGTGACCTCGAGCACGTTGTCGAGCATGCGGGTCGAGACCTCGACCACCCTGGCGAAGCGCTCGACGTCGAACGCGGCCTTTTCGCTGAAGGGCTCGCGCACGAAGCGGGTCAGGTCGATCGACCCCAGGCAGCAGCAGCCGTAGGGCGGCAGCGGCTGCTCGGCGCAGGGGTTGGTGGCCTCGATCGTCTCGCAGTAGTTCAGGTTGTTGTCGCGGTTGATGCGGTCGAGAAACAGAATCCCCGGCTCGGCGTGGTCGTAGGTCGAGCGCATGACCTGCTCCCACAACTGGCGTGCCGGGACCTTGCGGTAGACCCACAGCCCGTCCTCGCGCTGGTAGCCGCCGTTTTCCGGCCAGGGCTTGGCCTTGTGCACCAGCTCGACGTCCTGGTCCTTCTCCACCGCAAGCATGAACTCGTCGGTGACGCCGACCGAGATGTTGAAGTTGGTCAGCTCGCCCTGGTCCTTGGCATGGATGAAGTCTTCGACGTCCGGATGATCGCAGCGCAGCACCCCCATCTGCGCGCCGCGGCGCGCGCCGGCCGACTCCACCGTTTCGCACGAGCGGTCGAACACGCGCATGTAGGACACCGGGCCGCTGGCGCGCGAATGGGTGCCCTTCACTTCGGCGCCCTTGGGCCGGATCGACGAGAAGTCGTAGCCGACTCCGCCGCCGCGGCGCATCGTCTCGGCCGCTTCCTGCAGCGCGGTGTAGATGCCGGGCTTGCCGTCCACGACCTCGGAGATCGAGTCTCCGACCGGCTGCACGAAGCAGTTGATCAGCGTGGCCTGGAGCGCGATCCCGGCCGCGGAATTGATCCGCCCGGCCGGGATGAAGCCGTCCTCGAGCGCGCGCAGGAAGCGGCGCTCCCAGTGCGAGCGCTTGTCTTCCGGTTCAGCCTGGGCCAGGGCGCGCGCCACGCGCTGGCGCACTTCCTCGATCGTCGACTCCTTGCCCTTGGCGTATTTCTCGATCAGCGTGTCGCGCGAGATCTCCTGCGCCGCGAGCTCCTCGGCGGCGACGGACTGGGGGCCGGTTTCGTCGGTGTTCATCCTTGTTCTCTCCCGGTTTTGTATTTTTGGCAATCAGGATCAAATGTTCTGCCTAATGCATTGAAAACACAACCTGTTCGAGTGTAGGGGCTAGAGACCTACTATATCTAGTGATCGTGCCATCCATTGGAAACCCGCCTCGGCGGGGCATCCGCTTGACTCTGCGGCCGATTCGGCCGGCCCTGGCGGGGGCCGCGCGCGGCTACCGCTCGTACTGTATGAGTATACAGTAGTCCGGCAAGGCCCGGGCCGCAAGGTAAGATGCCGCGCGTATGTCCAAGGCCTTCCGCAAAGAGACCGAAATCGAGCCGGAAGACGCGGGCAGCGTGCCCGCGGCGCTTCCGATCGGATCGAAGAACTACATCTCGCCGGCCGGCTATGCGCGCCTGAACGCCGAACGGCGCCAATTGGTCGAGCTCGAGCGGCCCGAGGTGGTGAAGGTGGTTTCCTGGGCCGCCTCCAACGGCGACCGCTCCGAGAACGGCGACTACATCTACGGCAAGCGCAGGCTGCGCGAGATCGACCGGCGCGTGCGCTACCTGATCAAGCGGCTCGAGAACGCCGAGATCGTCGAATCCGCCGGGCGCGACACCGACCAGGTGTTCTTCGGCGCCACGGCGACGCTGCGCTCGGCGGCCGGCGAGCGGACCATCACGATCGTGGGCGTCGACGAGGTCGACCCGGCGCGCGGCCGGGTGTCGTGGATTTCGCCGATCGCGCGCGCGCTGCTCAAGGCGCAGGCGGGCGATGTCGTGACGCTGGCGACGCCGGCGGGTGCCGAAAGGCTCGAAATCGTCGACGTGCGCTACGGCAGGATCGACTAACCGGAGATAACAATGGCAATGCTGAAAGAGTTCAGGGAGTTCGCGGTCAAGGGCAACGTGGTCGATCTCGCGGTCGCGGTCATCATCGGCGCCGCGTTCGGCAAGATCGTCTCCTCGTTCGTGGGCGACATCGTGATGCCGCCGCTCGGCCTGCTGATCGGCGGGGTCAACTTCAGCGACCTGGCCGTGACGCTCAAGGCCGCGAGCGGCCCGGCCCCGGCGGTGGTCTGGGCCTACGGCAGGTTCCTGCAGGCGGTGTTCGACTTCGCGATCATCGCGTTCGTCATCTTTATCGCGGTGAAGGGCATCAGCCGCCTCAAGCGCGAGGAGCAGGCCGCGCCCGCCGCGCCGCCGGCGCCGCCGCGGCAGGAAGTCCTGCTGGAGGAGATCCGCGACCTGCTCAAGCGCAAGTAGCCTGCGCGCGGGCTACTTGAAATCGCCCGCACTCATCACCGACAGGCGCTCCGGATCGAGGTGGCGCCGCAACGCGCCATTGACCTCGGGCGCGCTCAGCGCGGCGACGCGCTGCTCGAGCCGGGCGTCCCAGGCGAGGCTGCGCTCCTTATAG
>JBOIFB010000341.1:0-2812 GCA_050741415.1 Burkholderiales bacterium
CCGGCGAGCAGCGCGGCGACCAGAAATAGAAGTCTCATTGCCCTAGCAGGCGCTGGAAGAAGCCCTTCACATTATCCACCACCGGGTTGCCGGCGCACGGCGCGCGCGCCAGCGGCGCCGAAGCTTTCACGAACGGCAGCTCGAGCGCCCCGGGGCAGGACGGGTCGGCGAGCAGGCCGCTCTGCGGGTCGATCATCGCCTGCGCGATGTCCTCGGGCTGGGGGAACGAGACCGGCTCGGGCTCGAGCGCGGCCATCATCTCGCCCCACACCGGCAGCGCGGCGGTGGCGCCGAGCAGGCGCGCCGGGCGGTTGTCGTCGTAGCCGACCCAGACCACGGCGACGCGCCCTCCGGTGAAGCCGGCGAACCAGGCGTCGCGCTGCTCGTTGGTGGTGCCGGTCTTGCCCGCCACGCCGAGCGCGGGCGGCAGCCACTTGGCGAGCGACTGCGCAGTGCCCTCGCGCACCACGCCCTGCAGCGCGGCGGTGAGCAGATACATCGAATCGGGCGGGAAGGCCTGCGCCACCGCGAGCGGATAGCGCTTGAGCGGGTGCCCGTCCGCGGTGGTGACGTCGCGGATCGCGTGCAGCGGCGAGCGGAAGCCTCCGCTGGCGATGGTCTGGTACATCTGGGCCACTTCGAGCGGCGTGAGGTTCGCCGCGCCGAGCAGGGTCGCGGGGTACTGCGGCAGCGGGCGCTCGATGCCGAGCTGGCGCGCGGTGGCGAGCACCTGGTCCAGGCCGAGCGTGGTGCCCAGGCGCGCCGCGGCGACGTTGTACGAATGCGCCAGCGCGAGGTAGAGCGGCACCTGGCCGTGGTACTGCCGGTCGTAATTCTCCGGCCGCCACGGCTCCGTGTTGGGCGGCTGCCAGACGAACTTGCTGTCGTCGAGCAGCGTGGCGAGCGTATAGCGCGCCGGATCCTCGAGCGCCGTGAGGTAGATCGCGGGCTTGAACAGCGAGCCGATCTGGCGCTCGGCGTCGAGCGCGCGGTTGTAGCCCTGATAGCGCGGATCGCGTCCGCCGACCAGCGCCTGCACCTCGCCCGTCTGCGGGTCGGCGACCACTACCGCGCCTTCCAGGCCGGGCTTGCCGAATCGGCCCTGGCGGTCGAAGACGGCGAGCCGCCCGGACAGCGCGTGCTCCGCGGCCGCCTGAACGCGCGGGTCGAGCGTGCTGAAGATGCGCAATCCGTCCGAGCGCAGGTCGGCCTCGTCGTAGTCGCGCCGCAGTTGGCGATGCACCAGGTCGACGAAGGCCGGGTAGCGCGTGGTGCCGGTCGAGGGGCTGGGATTGAGCCCGAGGCCGGTGGCGCGCGCGGCCTGGTACTCGGCCGCGCTGATGGAGCCCTGGTCGCGCGTCTCGCGCAGCACGAGATTGCGCCGCTCGAGCGCGCGCTGCGGGTGGCGGTAGGGGTCGTAGTAGCCCGGGCCGCGCACCAGTCCGACCAGCAGCGCGCTCTCGGCCGGCGTGAGCCTCCGTACCGGCTTGTCGAAATAGAACTGCGCCGCGAGGCCCACGCCGTGGATCGCGCGGTCGCGGTCCTGGCCGAGGTAGATCTCGTTCAGGTAGGTCTCGAGGATCTCCTGCTTGCTGTAGTTCAGCTCGAGCAGCACTGCCATCACGAGCTCGGTCGCCTTGCGCCGCAGGGTGCGCTCGGGGGTGAGGAAGAAGTTCTTCACCAGCTGCTGAGTCAGGGTGCTGCCGCCCTGCACGTGGCCGGTGGGCAGGCTGAGCAATGCGCGCGCGATGCCGCGCGGGTCGAATCCCCAGTGGTGGTAGAAGTTGCGGTCCTCGACCGCGATCAGCTCCTTCACCAGCACCTTGGGCACGTCGCCCAGGCGCACCAGCAGGCGGTCTTCGTTGTTGGTGGGATAGATGCCGCCGATCGGCACCGGCTCCAGGCGCGCGAGGGCGACCTCGACGCCCTGCGCGTCGGCGAGCGCGCTGACCGCGCCCGCCGCGAAGCTCACCCGCAGCCGCTTGGCAGGCTGCGGCCCGTCCCAGAACACGAACGGGCGCAACGCGATCTCGAGCTCGGCGCCGTTGCGAACGTACCAGCCGGCGCCGTCCGGGCGCGCGAACGGGCGGTAGCCGAGCTCGTGCAGCTCGCGCACCACGTCGTCCTCGGGCACCCTGAGCCCGACGTGTAGCTCGAGCGGCCGGGCGTAGATCCGGGCCGGCAGCGCGAAGCGCCGGCCCTCGAACTCGTGCCGCACCCGCAAGTCGAGATAGAGCGTGTAGCCCGCCGCGAGCAGCGCAAGCGCGAGCAACCCCAACCGGAGGTAGGGCCGGAACCTTCTGCGGCGGGCCATCGGCGCGATTCTACTGTGTCAATGTGGCGGAAATCTGGCGCGAATCCGACAAACCTCACATACTCACAACCTCACGAATGACGACAAGGGGGAGGTTCCGATGAAAACGAAATCCGCAATGGGTCGGATGTCCAGGCGTCAGTTCGGCAAGCTGGCCGGCGCTACCGCGGCGAGCGGCATGCTGCCGGGCTATGCGCTGCGCGCGTTCGCGGTCGAGACCGCCGACCAGATCATCCCGGGCAAGTCGGCCCAGATGATCATCCACAACGCGAAGCTCGGGGTGATGGAAACTCCGCTCACGCTGCTGCGCCAGTACGCGCACACGCCGAAGGAGATCCTGTTCTGCCGCTTCCACTATCCGCACGAGGGCCAGGCGGGGTGGTACGCGAGCCTCAACCCGCCCAAGCGCGAGGACTGGATTCTCGAGATCGACGGCCTGGTCGGACGTCCGCGCGAGGTGAAGCTGGCCGACATCGAGAAGATGGACCAGGTCAAGCG
>JBOIFB010000342.1:0-2805 GCA_050741415.1 Burkholderiales bacterium
GGGCCGACCGCGAAAGGAGACCGCTGCACCTACGTCCGGCTGAGCACCGGGGTCGCTACAGGGTGGGGAAATTTACTCCGTCGAAATTGGGGAAAAGTGATCCGGTGTTGACAAATTGTCGCCGGCCAGGCTGCGGAGCAGGTACTACGCGGAGGAGGTTGTCATGCCTTGCTGGCGTGGTTTCGCGACATCCGTTACGCGGAGCTGCGACGGCTCACGGTAGCGGCCGAAGCCGGCGGCGCATTCGTCGCGCTGTTTCGCCCGGAACAGGCGGCGCATGAGACGTCGCCCGCCTGTTTACGAATCGCCTTTGACTCCACTCCGGAAGGGCTCGCGATTCACATCCTCAAGCGCCGAGGGGCTCCGACCATAAAGCCTCTCAGCATCAAGATTGAAAGACCTGTCCATGCTCTGGCTGGCGCTCCGTTTCCCACGCCTTGTACTCGAGATTCTGTCGCGCGGCCGTGCTCCGTTTGAATCGGAGCACGTGCCATGAGCGGTTGCCGACGCTGGTCGTGTGCTTGCCTGCGACGCGCGGGCCGAGGTGCTCGGCGTGCGGCCGGGGATGGGGCTCGCTGCAGCATGGGCGATCGCATCGCAGCTGCACGTATGGCCGAGGGATCAGACGGTAGAGCAAGAATCGCTCGAAGGTATCGCAGCGTGGGTATGCCGATTTACGCCGCGCGTTTCCCTTCAGGTGCCGGACGGCATTCTGGCCGAAATCGAGGGTAGCCTGCGCCTGTTCCGTGGCTTGACGGCGATGATGGAGCGGATCCGCACCGGTATCGATCAGATGGGTTTCACCCCGATACTTGCCGTAGCGCCGACGGCGCGGGGGGCGTGGTGGCTTGCAAACGCAGGGCAGGAGACCCTGATTCTGGATCGAACTGTGCTTGAAATGGCGCTTATGACGCTTCCCGTTGCAGTGGCTTGTGACAGGCCGGATGCGCTCGGCTTGCTGCACAACATCGGTATCACCACCATAGGTGAATTGCACGGCCTGCCGCGCGAAGGCGTTGCACGACGTTTCGGCCAGGCTTTGCTCGATGGGCTGGAGCAAGCGCTGGGACGAGTACCGGAGCCGCAAAAATTTTTCGCGCCACCGTTACGTTTCGTCGCGAAACTCGAACTGGCCGAGGAGGTCACGCATGCGGAAGGGGTGCTTTTCGGCGCGCGGCGATTGCTCGTGCAGCTGGAAGGTCTGCTCGTCGCGCGCCAAGCGGGCGTTCGGCGCTTCCTGCTGATACTTCTGCATCGCAACGCAAATCCAACTGTTCTGGATCTTTGGTTTGCTTCGCCGGGTCGTGAAGTCGAGCGCTTCATGCAGTTGCTGCGCGAACGCCTCTTTGCATGCAAGCTCATCAAACCAGTTGAAGCGATTCGGATCGAAGCGGAGCATTTCATTCCATTGAATGGCGAAACGATGGATCTGCTCGGGGGTCCCCACGTCGAGAGCGAAGCATGGGCACGGCTCGTCGAGCGCTTGCGGGCAAGGCTTGGGAATGAAGCGGTGCACAGTCTCGGCCTGCGTCCGGAGCACCGTCCTGAACGTGCCTGGCGAGCGCTTGCGGCAGGAGAACCCTGCACGGTGACGGCATCTAGGTGCCAAGATTGAGGTGTCGAAATTCAATCTGATAACCGGAGAGGAAGTCATGGAGAAGACTACTACCGTGGGAATCGATCTGGCAAAGGCTGTGTTCTCGCTGCACGCAGTGGATGGTGTGGGGCGCGTAGTGTTCAAGCGCACGGTGCGGCTGATGGCGCCCAAGTTCGTGGCCCCGTACAGGAAGAGCGGCAAGAACGACGGCAACGATGCCGAGGCGATCTGCGAAGCGGTGACACGGCCGAGCATGCGCTTTGTGCCGGTGAAGTCCGCCGAACAGCAGGCGCTGCTGGCGATGCACCGGGTGAGGCAGGGGTTCGTGGCGGAGAGGACCGCGACCATCAACCGGCTGCGGGGCTTGCTCACTGAGTTCGGCGTGGTGCTGCCGCTGCGCTCGGTCACCATGCGTCGCCAGGCGACAGCGGCGGCCGAGGGGCTGCCCGAGCTCGCGCGGCGCGCGACCGGCGATCTGCTCGAGCAGTTGCGCGTGCTCGATGAACGCATCGGCGCCTACGACCGGGAGATCGAAGCCCAGGCCAAACTGTGCGAACCGGCGCAGCGTCTGATGAAGATCCGTGGCATCGGGCCCACCACGGCACTGGCGATCGTCGCCACGGTGGGCAATGCCCGCGAGTTCAAGAACGGCCGGCAGTTCGCCGCTTGGATCGGCCTGACGCCCAGCCAGTACTCCACCGGCGGCAAGCCGCGCCTGGGGCACATCAGCAAGCGGGGCGACGCTTACCTCAGAAACCTGCTTGTGCAGGGCGCGCGCTCGGTGCTCAACAGCGCCAGCATGCACCAGGACCGGATGTCGCGCTGGATCATCGAGCTGCAGCCACGCCGCGGCTACTACCGCACGCTCGTTGCCATCGCAAACAAGAACGCGCGCATCGCCTGGGCGTTGCTCGCCAAGAACGAAACACTGCGCTCGGCATGAACACACCCATCAACTGAGACTGCACCTGTCGATGACGAAACGGTCAAACCGGTGCCCGGAGAACCTGATCAAACACGACGGCAGCTTCAATGCCGACTAACGAGCGAGGTCCGGACATGCGGCTTTCATTCGGGCCAGAGCATTCATTGCTCACAAACAGGCCGGTTATAGTGACGCAGTCCGACCTTCTCTCGTCATCTCCGTTCCCGTTGCAGAAACGGGGAAGTCCTTATAGTCCTTATAGTCCTTATAGTCCTTATAGTCC
>JBOIFB010000343.1:0-2740 GCA_050741415.1 Burkholderiales bacterium
GTGCTGCGTCATGGCGCGCTGCGCTGGTACCTGCTCGCGCGCCTGTGCGGCACGCTCGCGGTTCAGATGCAGACCGTGGCCGTGGGCTGGCAGGTGTACGAGGCGACGCACAATCCGCTCGACCTGGGGCTGATCGGGCTGTCGCAGTTCCTGCCTTTCGTCGTGCTCATCCTGCTCGCCGGGCACGTCGCCGACCATTACGACCGCCGGCGCGTGGTCGCCGGCTGCTTCGCCCTGCAGGCGCTGGGCGCGCTGCTGATGCTCGGCTACACGCGCGCCGGCGTGCCCGCGGTGTGGCCGGTGTTCGCGATCATGTCGCTGTTCGGCGTCGCGCGCGCCTTCTCGATGCCCGCGGCGCAGGCGATGCTGCCGAACGTGGTGCCGCCGGGGGACTACGGGCGCGCGATGCCGCTCAGCTCGTCGGCCAACCAGGTCGCGCGCATCGCCGGCCCGGCGATCGGCGGGCTGTTGTACTTCGCCGGCGCCGAGACGGTGTACGCCGTGGTCGCGCTCATGTCCGCGGCGGCGTTCGGGCTGATCCTCGCCGCGCGCGCGGTGCGCGGCGCGCCCGCGGCGCGCGTGCCGCTGTCGTGGCGCAACCTGCTCTCGGGACTCGCCTTCGTGCGCACGCGCCCGCTGGTGCTGGGCGCGATCTCGATGGACCTGTTCGCGGTGCTGTTCGGCGGCGCCACCGCGCTGCTGCCCGCCTACGCGGGCGACATCCTGCACGCCGGGCCGGTGGGTCTGGGATTCCTGCGCACCGCCCCCGGCGTCGGCGCCGCGATCTGCGGCCTGACGCTCGCGCTGCGCCCGATCCAGCGCCGCGCCGGGCGCTGGATGTTCGCCGGCGTGGCCGCCTTCGGCCTGGCGACGGTCGTGTTCGGCATCTCGACCGAGCTCTGGCTCTCGCTCGCCGCGCTGACCGTGCTCGGCGCGGCCGACATGGTGAGCGTGTTCGTGCGCCTGATGCTGGTCCAGCTCGCCACTCCGGACCCGATCCGCGGCCGCGTGAGCGCGGTCAACTCGGTTTTCATCGGCGCCTCGAACGAGATGGGCGAGTTCGAGTCCGGCCTCACCGCCGCGTGGTGGGGCGTGGTGCCCGCGGTGCTGGTCGGCGGCGCGGCGACCATGCTGGTGGCCTGGGCCTGGACGCGCCTGTTCCCGGCGCTGTGGCGGATCGACCGCTTCCCGGAGCAGGAATAAGCCGCCGTGCGGCTAGCTCGCCGCGGCGATCGCTTCGAGGATCGCGGCCAGCGCGTCGGGCGCGGTCACGTTCGGGCTGTGGCTCGCGTCGAGGTCGAAGCACTGCCAGCCTTCCCTGTGCGCGCGCTCGCGGAACTGGCGGAACACGTCGCCCGGGCGCGCGCGGGTGCAGTAGATATAGCTGCGGGGGAGCTTTTCCACCGCGCCGCCGAGCTTGAGCGGCTCTTCGAACGCCTTCACCGCGAGCGGCACGCGGCGCGGCGCGATCCAGGCCAGGTCCTCGGCGCTGGTGTCCTCCGGCGCCGGATTGGGCGGCATCTGCCAGCCGGCGCCCAGCGTCTTGACGATCTCCAGCCGGCGCGCGCGCTCTTGCGGCTCCGCCAGGTCGAACACCGACTGGCCGTCGCGCGGCGCAAAGGCGTCCAGGTAGGCCAGGCGCCGGATGCGCTGCGGCGCGCGGTCCGCCGCGCCGGTCCGCCACCATCCCGCCGTAGCTGTGCCCGAGCAGGATCACCTCGGACAGGTCCTCGTACTCGAGCACGCCGAGTACGTCCTGGATGTGCGTTTCGAGCCCGAACTCGGCGCGCGCGAGGTGCGCCCGCTCGCCCAGCCCGGTGTAGGTCGGCGTGAACACCTCGTGGCCGCGCGCGCGCAGGCGCTGCCGGATCTTCTGCCACGCCCAGCCGCCCGACCAGGCCCCATGCGCAATCACGAATGTCGCCATCGCATCCTCCCTCAGGTGAGATGATGCCTCAACCCGGAACGCTTGATTTACGGCAGCTTCCTCGCCGACCTGCTCGACTTTCACCGCAAGACCGACGTCTCCGGCTGGCGCTTCGACGGCGTGCTGCTGATCAAGGACGGCGTCGTCATCTACAAACTGACCGGCGGCCAGCCCTCGATTCACCAGCTCGAGGAAACCGTCAACCCCCTCGGTCCCTTCCAGAGCGGCACGGGAGTGACCAGCATCATCCCGTAGACCAGCGCAGCGCGTCGTCCGTCTCCCACACCGCGAGATACTCCTTCAGCGCCTCCAGCTCCTCCGCGCGCGGCGCGATCACCAGCGTGCGCATCCCCCGGTCGTAATCGATGGTCGTGCCGAAGGTCTTGATCAGATCGCTCGCGACTTCCATCTCCGCCACCGTCAGCCATTCCGCGAACGTGATGCGCAGTGGCGCGGTCATCGGCGCAACCCAGTCAGTGCGAGAACGGCGTGCAGCGCATGGCGGAAGTATCCACCTGCCGGCGCAAACGTCCAGCGTCATCCGGGCGGATATTTATCCCCGCGTAGCGCGCGCCTGCCGTCGAGGCGGCCAGGCACCTTGCGGCTTTTTCTCGCCGCTAGACTTTAGCCGGCAGTCCGCCCGGAACGCGCATGGAAACATGCGATTCGAGCATGCCAACGTACTCCGCGGCGAAGCGGTGCGCATCGCCCGGCCAGCGCGCCGACAGGTAATTTCCGTCGCGTACCGTAAAGCCGCGCTCGAGATGCTCCGGGCTGTCGCGCAGAATCGCGAGCGGCCCGCGCTCGAAGTCC
>JBOIFB010000344.1:0-2737 GCA_050741415.1 Burkholderiales bacterium
GGTCTGCGGAGGGTCAAGCCTCGACCGCCGATGATCGCGGCTATAGTGTGCGCAACGGGGACAGACCCCCCGATTTTCTGACTCCGGACTTCCGCCCCGTGGATCGCAAAACCGAGATCGAAGTCAACGGCCGGCGCTACCGCTGGCCGCGCGAGCCGCTCGCGGTGGTGTGCGTCGACGGCTGCGAGGGCGCCTATATCGAACACGCCGTGCGCGCGGGCGTTGCGCCCTGGTTCGCCCGCACCCTGAAGGAAGGCTCGGCCTTCGTCGCCGAGTGCGTGGTGCCGAGCTTCACCAACCCGAACAACCTCTCGATCGTCACCGGCGCGCCGCCCTCGGTGCACGGCATCTGCGGCAACTACTTCTACGACCGCGAGCGCGGCGAGGAAGTGATGATGAACGACCCGAAGTACTTGCGCGCCGGCACCCTGCTCGCCGCGTTCGCCGCCGCGGGCGCGTCGGTCGCGGTGATTACCGCCAAGGACAAGCTGCGCGCGCTGCTCGGGCATGGTCTCGCAGGGGAGTGCTTTTCGGCCGAGAAGGCGAACGAGGCGCAGCTCGCGCTCGCCGGCATGGCGCTGCCTTCGGTCTACAGCGCCGAGCTGTCGGAGTTCGTGTTCGCCGCCGGCGCGAAGCTGATGCAGCTCCGCCGCCCGGACCTGATGTACCTCTCCACCACCGACTACGTGCAGCACAAGGCTGCGCCCGGCTCGCCGGCGGCGAACGCGTTCTACGCCATGATGGACCGCTACCTCGCGCAGCTCGAGGCCGCGGGCGCCGCGATCGCGCTCACCGCCGACCACGGCATGAACGACAAGCACGGCGCCGACGGCTCGCCGAACGTGATCTACCTGCAGGACGTGCTCGACGGCTGGCTCGGCGCGGGCGCGGCGCGCGTCATCCTGCCGATCACCGACCCCTACGTCGTGCACCACGGTGCGCTCGGATCGTTTGCCACCGCCTACCTGCCCGACGGCGCCGACGCGCCCGCGCTCGCCGCGCGCATCGCCGCGCTGCCCGGGATCGAGCTCGCGCTCCTGCGCAGCGACGCCTGCCGCCGCTTCGAGTTGCCCGAGGACCGCATGGGCGACCTGGTGCTCGTCTCGCGGCGCGACAGCGTCATCGGCACCAGCCGGTCGCGCCACGACCTCTCGGGCCTGGACGCCCCCTTGCGTTCGCACGGCGGCGTCTCCGAGCAGCGCGTGCCGCTGATTTTCAACCGCCGGATCGAAGGCCTGGCGCCCGGCCGGCGGCTGCGCAACTTCGACGCCTTCGACCTGGCTCTGAACCACTCCGAATAATCGGGGTCAGAGTCGAATTACGATACTGCCCGAGCGATGCCGCAGAATTTCGACGCCATAGTAGTCGGCACCGGCCAGGCCGGGCCGGCGCTCGCCGCGCGCCTCTCCGGCACGGGGATGAAGATCGCGGTAATCGAGCGCGGCCGCTTCGGCGGCACCTGCGTCAACAACGGCTGCACTCCGACCAAGGCGATGGTGGCGAGCGCCTACGCGGCGCGGCTCGCGCAGCGCGCGGCCGAGTACGGGGTCGAGGTGCCGGGCGCGGTGCGGGTCGACATGAAGCGCGTCAAGGCGCGCAAGGACGCGATCGTCGCAAGCTCCACCCAGGGGGTGGAAAAGTGGATGGAGAAAGTCGCGGCGGTCTATCGCGGCCACGCACGCTTCAGCGGCCCGGACCGGGTGCGGGTGGGCGGCGACGAGCTCGCCGCGCCGCGCATCTTTCTCGACGTGGGCGGCCGCCCGCTGGTGCCGGACCTGCCGGGCATCGGCGCGGTGTCCTGCCTCACCAACGAGTCGATGATGGAGCTCGACTTCGTGCCGCCGCACCTGCTGGTGATCGGCGGCAGCTACGTCGGGCTCGAGTTCGCGCACATGATGCGCCGCTTCGGCAGCAAGGTGACGGTGATCGAGATGGCGCCGCGCCTGGTCGCGCGCGAGGACGAGGACGTGTCGCAGGCGCTGAAGGAAATCCTCGAAGCCGAGGAGATCGAAGTGCGCTTGAACGCAACCTGCCTCGCCCTCGAGCCCGACGGCAACGGCGTCGCGGTTTCGCTCGGCTGCGAGGACGGCGCGCCCAAGGTTTCCGGCAGCCACGTGCTGCTCGCGGTCGGGCGCGCGCCGAACACCGATGACCTCGGGCTGGACGCCGCCGGCATCAAGACCGACGCGCGCGGCTATGTCGAGGTCGATGCCGGCCTGCGCACCGCCAACCCGGGCGTGTGGGCGCTCGGAGACTGCAACGGCAAGGGCGCCTTCACCCACACGGCGTACAACGACTACGAGATCGTGGCCGCCAACCTGCTCGAGGGTGCGGGGCGCAAGTGGACCGACCGCGTGCCGGTGTACGCGCTCTACACCGACCCGCCGCTCGGGCGCGTCGGCATGAGCGAGGCCGAGATCCGCAAGGCCGGCATCGCGGCGCTGGTCGGCAGGCGCCCCATGAGCCGCGTCGCGCGCGCGGTCGAAAAAGGCGAGACCCGGGGCATGCTCAAGATCCACGTCGAAGGCGCGAGCAAGCGCATCCTGGGCGCCGCGCTGCTCGGCACCGGCTGCGACGAAGCGGTGCACTCGCTCGTCGACGCGATCTATCAGCGCACCCCCTACCCGGAGTTCCAGCGCCGCGTGCGCATCCACCCCACCGTGAGCGAGCTGCTGCCCACCGTGCTCGAGAACCTCGAGCCGCTCGCCTAGCGCCGCGCGCCCGCGCGCGATTCCCG
>JBOIFB010000345.1:0-2728 GCA_050741415.1 Burkholderiales bacterium
AGCCGAGCCCGCTCCAGAGCCGCAGCACGTCCTCTTCCGCTGCGGCGGCGAGCGCGCGCAGGTCGGGGAAGCGCTCGAGAAAGCGCCCGTAGTACGGGATCACCGTTTCGACCCGGGTCTGCTGCAGCATGACCTCGGACAGCCAGACACGGTACGGGTCGCGCGTACCCTGCCACGGCAGCCCGCGGCGCCCATGCCTGCGCTGCCAGGCGATGAGAGTTTGCGCGAAATCCGGCACGGCGCGCAGTTTGACGCCGGCGGGCGAAGGCGGCAACATCGTCGGCCTCCTTCCGGCCGCGAGCGTTCATGGGTACACCCGTCGAAGAGATCCGGAAATTCCACGCCGAGCTGCGCGAGATCCGGCACGACCTCCACGCCCACCCCGAGCTGGGCTTCGAGGAAGACCGCACTTCCGAAATCGTCGCCGGCCAGCTCGCGACATGGGGCATCGAAGTGCATCGCGGATTGGCCAAGACCGGAGTGGTAGGAGTGGTGCGCGGCCGCCAAAGCGCGAGCAGGCACTCGGTGGGACTGCGCGCCGACATGGATTGCCTGCCGATACGCGAGACGAGCGGCCTGCCGTACCGCTCGCGCCACGACGGACGCATGCACGCCTGCGGCCACGACGGCCACACCACCATGCTGCTCGGTGCCGCCCGCTACCTGGCGGCGACGCGGGCATTCGACGGCACGGCGTACGTCATCTTCCAGCCGGCGGAAGAAGGCGGCGGCGGCGGCCAGAAGATGGTCCAGGAGGGCCTGTTCGAGCGCTTCCCCGCCGACCAGATCTACGCCCTGCACAACTGGCCCGGCCTGGCGCCCGGCAAGATTGCCGTGCGCGCAGGCGCAATGATGGCCGCGACCGACGAGATTCAGATCACGGTTCGCGGCAAGGGCGGGCACGCGGCGATGCCGCACCTGACCGTAGATCCGGTGCTGGTGAGCGCGCACATCATCACCGCGCTGCAGTCGGTCCCGAGCCGCAATATCGATCCGGTGGACGCGCTCGTGATCAGCGTCTGCTCGATGCAGACCAGCCAGGTCGGTGCGTTCAATATTCTGCCGGACTCGGTCGCGCTGATCGGCACGGTGCGCAGCTTCCGGCCCGGGACGCGCGACCTGGCCGAAGCGCGCATCAAGCAGATCGTCACCGGCATCGCCGGCTCGCTCGGCGCCAGCGCCGAGGTGCAGTATCAGCGCGGCTATCCTGCGACCGTCAATACGGCACGCGAAGCCGAGTTCGCCGCGCAGGTAGGCGAGAAGATTTTCGGTCCGGAGAACGTGGTGCGCGACGCCGACCCAACCATGGGCGGCGAGGACTTCTCCTACATGCTGCAGCAAAAGCCGGGGGCCTACGTCTGGCTCGGGCAAGGCGGGGGCCAGACCGGCTGCTTCCTGCACAATTCCGGCTATGATTTCAACGACGAGATCATTCCGCTCGGAGCGGGCTACCTCGCGGCACTGGTGGAGGAGTCGCTGCCGCTCGCGAAGTAGGCGCGGCTAGCGCCGCAGCAGCCCGCGCAGCTTGTCCTCCACGCTGCCGCCCTGGCCCGGCTTTACCCCGAGACGCTGCTGCAGCTTCTCCTTCACGCGGGACTTCGCCATCTCCGCCGCGACGGATTTGTAGTCGATCTCGTACTTGAGCGCGTCGAAGGGGCCGACGATCCTGACCGGAAGCGAGAGACCGCGCAGCTGGCCGAGTTCCCGGCCGCTCTGCCCCTCGGCGCTGCCGACCACTGCGGCCTTGGCGCGGTAGTCGATGCGTTCGCCGGCGATGTCGATGTCGCCCGCGCCCGTGAGGCGAAACAGCGGCGCCTTGGCGCTCAAGTCGTCGTTGTGGGCGATGCCGTTGCGGATCACGAAGCTGGCGGACAGCTCGCTGAAGTCGGTCTGCTGCGCCCGGTCGGCGCTCTGCGCCTGGGCGGACTTGGAGCTGGTCAGCGCCTGCGCCTTGCGCAAGGATGCGCCCAGATTGAACCCCTTGATCGCCCCGTCGCGCAATGCCAGGCGCGCGCTTCCGGAGAGGGACTTCTTCAGCGCGTTGACGCTCGAACCGGTAGCTTCGACGTCGAGCGCGACCTCGCCGCGGCCCGCGATGAAATCGCGCTGCGCGAGATCCGCCAACAACGGCCCGATCGAAACGTCGCTCAGCTTCTCCTTCAGCGCGACCCGGTGGGCGTTTGCGTCGAGCGTCAGCGCGCCCGCGAGCGCGCCCTGGTAAAGACTGGCCGTATGCGGCCCAAGCTCGGCCCGCCCGTCCGCGACGCGCACGTCGGTCGCCACCTTGGAAAGCTTGAGGCGATGCACCTGAAGCTCGCCGATGCGCAGTCGCCCGCGCACGCGCAGATCTTTCAACACCGATAGATCGACCGGGGTATCGGCGGTCTGCGCGCTCCTGCTCGTCCGGCTCGCGGCTGCGGCGCCCCCCTTTGCCCCCTCCTCGGGCGGGAAGTAGCGGTCGAGGTTCAGGCGGTCGATGTCGAGGTCGAAATTGTACGAAGCCGGTGTGGCGCCCTCGGACGCCAGCTTTGCACGGACGTTGGAATCGTCGAGTTTGGCCGCAAGATCCGCATGCACGCTCTGCTTACCGAGATCGATCTGGACCGACCCGCTGATCGGGATCGTCAGCGCCTTCTGCGGCAGCCCCGACCCGCTGAGCGTGAGTTTGCTGGTCAGGCCGTCCAGCGCGACCAGCCTACGCGCCGCATCGTAGCGGTAGCCGGTGGAC
>JBOIFB010000346.1:0-2728 GCA_050741415.1 Burkholderiales bacterium
TGGCGTTCTTGAACCCGACCGGGGCGGACAGGCCGCTCGCCATCTCGCGGTGGGTCTGCGACTCGCTGGTGCGCGCGCCGATCGCATACCAGGAGATCAGGTCGCCCAGGTACTGCGGCGCCACCGGATCGAGCGCCTCGGTCGCGGCGGGCACGCCCTGGTCGGCGAGCGCGAGCAGGAATTCGCGCGCGCGCTGCATGCCTTGCTCGATGTGGAACGAGCCGTCCAGGCGCGGATCGTTGATGAAGCCTTTCCAGCCGCTCACTGTGCGCGGTTTCTCGAAATACACCCGCATCACGAGGTAGAGCGCGCCGGACACCTCGGCCGCGAGCTTGCGCAGGCGCGCGGCGTACTCGAGGCCCGCCTTCGGGTCGTGGATCGAGCAGGGGCCTACCACCACGAACAGGCGCGGATCGCGCCGCTCGAGAATGCCCTGCAGCACGCGCCGCGCCTCGGTCACCGTCTCGGCCGCGCGCGCCGTGATCGGCGCCTTGGCGTGCAGCTCGCGCGGCGAGGGCATCGCCTCGAAGGCGACGATGTGGACGTCTTCCGTTCCGCTGGCGCTTTTCATGCGAGTCCGGATTGTAAACCGGGCTCTCCCAAAAACGGGGTCAGACCACCTTTTCCGAACCGCTGGGCCGGCCGGGTCGGCCTCGAACCACTCTGCGCCCGAGCAAACGTGAGATCTGCAGTCGAAACGGATCGCCGCCCAGCGCGTAGCCGCCATTCGTGGACTGACGGATGTCGTCCAGAAGCGAGGGCTGCAAGGCGTCGCGGATCAAATCGCCGTAGGCTGCTCGGCGCGTTAGCGGTTCCTGACCGAGAGCCAGGTATTCCTCGTGCGGCGTAACCAGGGTGGAGTCGACACCCTGGGCATTGGCCGCGTAGCTCGACCAGGAATATTCGCTGGGCGCAGCGACCATGCCGGCCCGCACGGGATTCAACTCGATGTACCGATAGCACGCCAGTACGTAGCGCCGCGATTCCGTGAGGCACGACCTGAACCGCCCGTCCCACAGGGAACCGGTTCGTTGGTAGGTTCGGTTGACGTACTGAGCGTGACGTTGATTCAAATGCTTCATGAGCGTGGTGCAGGCCTGCGGCGCTTTCGGCGTCAGCAGAAGATGCACGTGGTTCGTCATCAGGCAGTAGGCGTGCACGGAACAGCCGATTTCTCCGGCGAGCTCGCGCAGTTGCTGCAGGTAATAGAGATAATCGCTGTGCCCAAAAAAGCACGGGCTGCGGTTGTTGCCGCGCTGGATGACGTGCATGGCAACTTCGGGCACCGAGATTCGCAATCGGCGGGGCATGCGGAATCAACGGCGCAGCGGTGCTCCCGGTTGACCGAAAACGTGGTCTGACCCCGATTTATGACCCCGATTTAGGGGGTCATTCGGCTATCATGCACGGCCATGCAACGCGTTCCGATGGCCGACTTCGAGCCCGGCCTGAAAAAGCGGCTCGAGGAGTTGTGGCGCGAGCCGGTGAATCTCTACCGCGCGCTCGGCAACCACCCGGCGCTGGCCGCGGCCTGGACCGAGTTCGCCAATTCGATCCGCCACGATAGCCGCACGCCGCGCAAGCTGCGCGAGCTCATGATCCTGCGCACGGCGCAGATCGCGCGCTCGCACTACGAGTGGGCGCAGCACCTGAAGATGGCGCGCAAGGCGGGCGTCGCCGAAGACCAGATCGCCGAGCTCGAGTCGTGGCGCGAGTCCCGGCACTTCGATCCGCGCGAGCGCGCGGCGCTGGCGCTGACCGAAGGCGTGATGGCGGGCGAGGTCACGGACGCGATCTACGCCGAAGCCTCGAAGCACTTCGGCCATGCCGAGTACGTCGAGCTGTGCCTGACCGCGGCGTTCTACGCCATGGTGTCGCGCATGCTGGACGCGATGCGGGTCGAGTTCGACCCCGACATCCGCGATCATTCGCCGCGCCTGCCCTGAGCCCGGCGCGAGGATCCGCCGGGATGGCCCAGCCGCGCAGCTACCGCTATTACGAGTTCGTCATGGCGGCGTTCGTCACCGTCCTGATCTGCTCCAACCTGATCGGACCGGCGAAGATCGCGCAGATCGACGCGCCGCTATTGGGCCCGCTGACCTTCGGCGGTGCGGTGCTGTTCTTCCCGATCTCGTACGTGTTCGGCGACATCCTGACCGAGGTCTACGGCTATGCGCGCGCGCGGCGCGTGATCTGGGCCGGCTTCGCGGGGCTCGCATTCGCCGCGTTCATGGCCGCGGTGGTGGTTGCGCTGCCGCCGGCGCCGTTCTGGCACCACCAGGACGCCTACGAAGTCGCCTTCGGCACGACCTGGCGCATCGCCGGGGCGTCGATGATCGCCTACTTCTGCGGCGAGTTCGTCAATTCCTACGTGCTGGCGAAAATGAAGATCCTCACCGCGGGGCGCTGGTTGTGGACGCGCACCGTCGGCTCGACCCTGTTCGGCGAGGGCGTCGATTCGCTGCTGTTCTATCCGCTCGCGTTCTACGGCGCGGGCATCATCCCGGACGACAAGCTGCCGCTGGTGATGGCGGCGCAGTTCGTGACCAAGGTCGCGGTCGAGGTGGCGCTCACGCCGGTGACCTACAAGATAGTCGCGCTGCTCAAGCGCGCCGAGAACGAGGACTTCTACGATCGGCGCACCAACTTCAATCCGTTCTCGCTCAAGGCCTGAGAAACAAAATCGGGATCACTAAATGGGGATCACTAAATGGGGTCAGACCACGTT
>JBOIFB010000347.1:0-2724 GCA_050741415.1 Burkholderiales bacterium
GTGCCGCTGTACCTGCTCGCCTACGAATACGGCAAGCTCCTGCTCGGCGCCGGCGGCGGTCCGCCCAGGGTCGCGCCGCCCGTCCTCGACTGGACGCAGCTCGGTGCGTCGCTGCACGCCCTCGTCGACTGGCCGCACCACAAGGAGAATCGGACATGAAGAGCAGCCCCCGTTTCATGGTGCGCGATGCGCAGCCTGCCGACCGGCCGCGGCTGGTCGCGTTCGTCGCCGCCCTGCAGGACCTCGGGCGCACGCTGCACGCGGGGCGCGCCGAAGGCCGCCGCATCGCCGCCGCCCACCTCGATCATCTCGCGCGCGCCGCGCACCAGCGCCGCGGGCGATTGCTGGTCGCGGCGCGAGGCGACGAGCGGCTGGGATTCCTGGTGGGCTGGGTCGAGGAGGAGGAGCACGGCTCGCACCACGTGCGCCCGGGAGAGCGGCGCTACGGCGTGGTCACCGACCTGTACGTCGAGCCCGGCGCACGCGCGCGCGGCATTGCCGTGGCCCTGCTCGAGGAAGCCGCGCGTCACTTCGCCGCCCTGGGGCTGGCGCGCCTGCGGGTGCGTACGCTCGCCGCCAACCAGGCTGCGTTGCGCTTTTACCGCGCGCTGGGCTACGCACCCTACGAGCTCAGCCTGGAGCGCGAACTGCCTCATGCAAAACCCCGTCGCGCAGCTCGAAGATCCGCTCGGCGCGCGCCGCGAGCGCGGGGTCGTGGGTGACGATGACGAACGCGGTGGCGTGGGTCGCCGACAGCCGCACCATGGCCTCGAACACCTCGTCCGCGGTGCGCAGGTCGAGGTTGCCGGTCGGCTCGTCGGCCAGCACGCAGGCCGGCTCGGTGACCATCGCGCGCGCGAACGCGCAGCGCTGACGCTCGCCGCCCGAGAGCTCGCCGGGCTGGTGCTCGAGGCGCTCGCCCAGGCCCACTTCGCGCAGCACCCCGGCGGCCCGGCCGAGCGCCTCGGCGCGCGGCATGCGCCGGATCAGCAGCGGCATGGCGACGTTCTCCAGCGCGCTGAACTCGGGCAGCAGGTGATGGAACTGGTAGACGAAGCCGAGCGTCGCGTTGCGCACGCGGCCGCGCTCGGCTTCTCCCATCTCGCTGAGCGCCCGGCCCCGGACGCTCACGCTGCCGCCGCTGGGCGAGTCCAGCCCGCCGAGCAGGTGCAGCAGCGTGCTCTTGCCGGATCCGGAGCGCCCGACGATCGCGATCCGCTCGCTCGCCTTGACCGCGAGGTCGACCCCGCGCAGCACCGGCACCGCGGTCGGCCCGAGGTAGGTCTTTTGCAGGCCGCGGCAGGCAAGCACGTCACTCATAGCGCAGCGCCTCGGCCGGATTGATGCGCGAGGCGCGCCAGCTGGGGTAGATCGTTGCGAGCAGCGCAAGCACGAGCGACATCGCGGTGACGACCACTACGTCGAGCGCGTGCACCTGCGAGGGCAGCTCGGGGATCAGGTAAACGCTCTTCGAAAGGAACTGAACGTTGAACATGCGCTCGATCGCGGGCACCAAGGTTTCGATATTCAGGGCGCAAACCACGCCCGCCACGGCGCCGATGAGCGTGCCAACCGTGCCGATGACGAGACCCTGAACCATGAAGATCTGCATGACCGAGCCGGGGGATGCGCCAAGAGTGCGCAGGATCGCGATGTCGGCTTGCTTGTCGTTCACCAGCATCACCAGCGCCGAGACCACATTGAACGCGGCCACGATGACGGCCAGGGCGAGGATGATGAACATCACGCGCTTCTCGATTTCGACCGCGCGGAAGAAGTTGGCGTGGCTGCGCGTCCAGTCGGTGGCGTAGACGTCCGGACCGAGCCGCGCCGTCAGGGCGCGCGCGACCTCGCGCGCGGCGAACAGGTCGTCCAGCTTGAGCCGCACGCCGCTCACCGCGTCGCCCATCTGGTACAGCTTCTGCGCGTCCTGGAGATCGATCAGCGCAAGTCCGCCGTCCGCCTCCTCGAAGCCGATATCGAAGATGCCGACCACGGTGAACTGCTTCAGGCGCGGGATCACTCCGGCCGGCGTCACCAGCCCCTGCGGCGCAATCAGCGCCACCTTGTCCCCCGGCAGCACCCCGAGCGCCCGCGCCAGGTCGACGCCGAGCACGATGCCGAAGCGCCCCGGCTGCAGCGCATCGAGGCTACCGGCGCGCATGTGGCTCCCGAATTCGACCACCTTCTGCTCCAGGTCGGGAACGATGCCGCGTACCAGCGCGCCGCGTACCGCCGGGCCGAAGGTAAGCAAGCCCTGCGCGGACACGAACGGTGCCGCTGCAATCACGTGCGGGTTGCGCGACGCCTCCGCGGCCGTCTGCTGCCAGTGGTACAGGCGATTGTCGGCCCCGAATATCTGCACGTGCGAGACCGAGCCGAGGATGCGCGCACGCAGCTCCTGCTGGAAGCCGTTCATCACCGACAGCACCACGATCAGCGCCCACACGCCGAGCGCAATGCCCGCCATCGAGCTGAGGGAGATGAAGCTGATGAAGCGGTCGCGCCGCTTGGCGCGCGTGTAGCGCAGGCCGATGAGGAATTCGTAACGCACGGTGGCGCGAGAATACTACAATGGCCTTCATGGACGCTGAGGCTGGCGCCTTGCTCGCGCGCTTGATCCGGGGCGGGCGCGTCGCCGCGCTCGGCACTCTGCGCCGCGGCGCGCCGCTGGTGTCGATGGTCGCCTTCCTGCCCGAGGTCGACTTCGGCGCGGTATGCCTG
>JBOIFB010000348.1:0-2720 GCA_050741415.1 Burkholderiales bacterium
ATCACGAGCGGCAGACTCTTGTATGGGCCGTTGCGAGCGAACAGCATGAACAGCGTCAACATTCGCCAGCTCAAGAAGAACCCCTCCGATGCGCTGCGCATGGCGCGGAAGCAGCCGGCGGTGGTGATGAATCGCGACCAGCCCGAGGCCGCGCTCTTTCATCGCGACGACGAGGGCCTGCTCGGCGAGCTGGCCGCATTCGGCGAGAAGATATCCGAATCCGAAATCGAATCGCTGGTCGCGGAGGCTTGCGCTGTAATCAGCGATGCCCGTCATTGCGACCGATGAAGTACTCCAATACCAAAATCAAGAGGTTGATTGAAGAGGCGACCGTAGACGCCTACAACGAATCCGAGCAGCTGGTCGGGTTCCTGAGCATGATCGAGGACAGCCTTGCGCTTCCTTTCACTACGCGCGTCCTGGACGTGGACGTCCTGGTTGAGCGCATCGACATGACTGCTGCGAACGAGATCGTCGCCGTTTGCCGGCGAGGCCGAACGCGCCAGGCCATCCCGATACTGGAACTGCCGCTGCCAAGACCCGCCCCGAAAGGAGCGGAGTGGATCGAGGCGTACCGCCGCTGGGCGAAGGGATGGTAGGCGTCGGACTTGAGCGAATACCAATATTACGAGTTTCAGGCTATCGACCGTCCGCTCACGCAATCCCAGATGCGGGAGCTTCGGGGCTTCTCCACTCGCGCAAAAATCACCCCGACGCGCTTTGTCAATGAATACCACTGGGGCAACTTCAAGGGCGATCCGGCGGCCTGGATCGAGAAATACTTCGACGCGTTTTACTACTACGCCAACTGGGGGTCGCGGCACTTCATGCTGCGCCTGCCCGGTCGTCTCCTCGACTACGGGATCGCCCGACGCTACTGCCGTGGAGACTCGGCGCTGGCCCGGCGCAAAGGGAGACACGTCATACTCGAATTTCACTCGGAAGATGACGAGGCCGAGGACTGGGTCGAGAACGACGCCGGGCTTTCAGCCCTGATCCCCCTCCGCGCAGACCTTGCCCGGGGTGACCATCGGTGTTTCTACCTTGCCTGGTTGTTGTGCGTTCAGGCGGGCGAGGTCAACGATGACGCGGAAGAACCACCCGTCCCGGCCGGACTTCACGCACTCAGCGGTTCCCTTCGCGCATTTGCCGAATTCCTGCGGATTGACGATGATCTGATCGATGTGGCAACCGAGGGCAGCCCGGACCGCGAGGGTCCGATCTCGAAGGACGACATGAAGCGATGCATCCAGTTCCTTCCGGACGCAGAGAAGACCAGGATGCTGCTCGAGTCGGCGCTCGACGGAACGAATCCGCAGTCAGAATTGTTGAAAAAATTACGGGACACCCGGAACCCTGGAATGCCGCCTTTGGAAAAGGCGCGCACCGTCGCTCAACTTCGGAAGAGCGCCTCGCAACGTGCCGAAGCGCGGAGGAGCCAGGCAACGGAACGAGCCGAGCGCGAACGCGCCCGCCGCGAGCAGGAAGCTCGGGCAGCACGTGAGCGCTATCTCAACAATCTGGCGAAGCGAGGAGAGGAGGCCTGGGCCAGGGTCGAGCACCTGATTGCGACCAGGCAACCGAAGAAATACGACGCGGCGGTGGCGCTGCTGGGTGAGCTCCGAGAGCTTGCGGCGCGCGACGGGAGAGGCCAAGAGCATTCGGCCCGCCTGCGGCGCATCCAGATGCAGCACGAGGGAAAACCGACCTTCATCAGCCGGCTCCGCAAAGCGGGGCTCCTCGATTCCGTCCGATGACGGCGCAGAGAACCCGCTAAATCATGCCGGCGCAGGCTCGTGCAACAACCGGATCAGCAGCTTCTCCGGCACTGCCGCAGTGGCGTAGGTCTTGCCATCGAGGTCGCTGAATTCGACTTCGTATACCTGCGGGGCAAGCTGCTCGATGATTGTTCCGACCTGCCCCTTATGCAGCCCTTTCTGTGGCAGGTCCTCGGCCAGAGCGATAACGTCCAATAATTTCATTGGGCACCTCTTACATCACGTAGCACGTCGCTAAACGGGGAAAATCCTCATTGCGCCGCACGATCCAAACCGTGCGAATCCATGCTTTTCTATTTCCGCGGTTCAGCTGGAAATCCAGCAAGTAACGCGACCCGTATTCATCTGAATCACCTGCTACGGCCTCCGCATCCGCTGCAGCCGCCAGTATCGCCTGGCGCAGAAACCCGGCGTCCCGCTCGGATAGATCGAGCGCAGACCTAAAAACCCGAGCCTTGTGGCGTCCTTCCGGATGCGTTTCGTCAAGACAGTAGTCTCTGAGTTTGGCAATGTCAACGAAAGCCCGTTCAGCGTTCCGCAGTTTCATTTTCGAAGAATTTTTCGAGCGTGGCTGTGCGGTTCAAGCAGCACGAAGCGGTACGACGTTGCTCGCAGTAAGCGCTTCAAGATAGTTCGCCCACTTCTGCAGCCAAGCGCGCGCCTCGACGTCGTACGTGTGGCGGTCGTAGATCGCGGCGACCGAGCTATCGACGTGGTTCAGGATGCGGTCCTGGACGACACGCGGGCAGCCGAGCTTCGCGAGGCCGGTGGCGACGGTACGGCGTAGGTCGTGGACGGTCCACGGCACTTCGATCGGATCCCGGGCGCCGCTCTCAGATTCGGCATGCCGCGCGGTGTATTGGGCGAGCCCGAGCGCCTTCTGGGCGACGTGTTGGCCGGGAATGCGCGACGGGAAGATGCTCGGCGTCAACTATCTTGACC
>JBOIFB010000349.1:0-2703 GCA_050741415.1 Burkholderiales bacterium
GATCGGTCTGGTCATGGTCGCGATCGCCGAGAATGCCCGCATCCCGGTCGACAATCCCGCCACGCACCTCGAGCTGACCATGGTGCACGAGGCGATGATCCTGGAGTATTCGGGCCGCCACCTGGCGCTGATCGAAACGGCCGCGTACCTCAAGCTGCTGCTGTACGTCTCGGTCATCGCCTGCGTCTTCTTTCCGTGGGGCATCGCGATCTCCGGCGCGGGGCCGGCCGCCTACCTCGCGGGCATCGGGGTCTACCTGCTCAAGCTCGCCGCCGCCGGCTTCCTGCTGGCGGTGTTCGAGACCGCGACCGCGAAGATGCGCGTGTTCCGCGTGCCCGATTTCCTCGGCGCGGCTTTGATGCTCGGTTTCCTCGCGACGCTGCTGCTGTTCGTCGCCATGGCCGGCTGATGGACCGCCTCGCCCTCGACGTCGCGCACCTGCTGGCCGGCGGCCTCGTGCTGGTGAGCTTCATGCTGCTCTACCAGGACCGCATGACCGGGCTGGTGAACAATTACGCGCTGCACGCGCTGGTGGTCTCGCTTTCGGTCGCGTGGCAGGCGCACATCCAGCACGCGCCGCAACTTTACATCACTGCCGCGATCGCGCTCATCGTCAAGGCGATCGTGATTCCGCTCGCGCTGCATCGCATCATCGTTCAGCTCGGGATCCACCGCACCATCGAGGCGGTGGTCGGCATCGGGCAGACGATGCTCGCCGGCATCGGGCTGGTCGCGCTGTCGATCATGGTCATGCTGCCGATCACCGCCAAGGCAGGCACGCTCACTCAGCAGGACCTGGCGTTCGCGCTTTCGGTATTGCTGCTCGGCCTGCTGATGATGATCTCGCGCCGCAACGCGGTGAGCCAGGTGATCGGCTTCATGTCGATCGAGAACGGGCTGATCCTGGCCGCGACCGGCGCCAAGGGCATGCCGCTGGTGGTCGAGATCAGCGTTGCGTTCTCGATCCTGATCGCGCTGATCGTGATCGGGGTGTTCCTGTTCCGCATCCGCGAGCGCTTCGACACGGTCGACGTCCGCGCGCTGCACCAGTACCGGGGCGAGCAGCCGTGAGCGGAAGCGGCGGATTTTTCGTCGGCGCGGTGCTGATCATCCCGGCGCTGAGCGCGGCGCTGCTCGCCGTGCTGCCGGACAACAGGCTGACGGCGCGCCTGAACGTGCTGGCGGCGCTGCTGACCTTCCTCGCCGCGACGGTGCTGTTCGTCGAGCGCCCGGCCACGGGGCACTACCTGATCGTCGACGACCTGAACGTCGTGTTCATCGCGTTGAACACTTTCGTGGGCTTCACCACCAGCGTCTTCAGCGCGAGCTACATCGCGCACGAGCTCCAGACCGGCAAGCTGACGCCGGTCTACCTGCGCTTCTACCACGCGATGTACCAGACGCTCATGTTCGGCATGAACCTGGCGCTGCTTTCCAACAACGTCGGCCTGATGTGGGTCGCGATCGAGCTCGCGACGCTCACCACGGTGCTGATGGTCGGCCTCTACCGCACCCCCGCCGCGCTCGAGGCGGCGTGGAAGTATTTCCTGCTCGGCAGCGTCGGCATCGCGCTCGCGCTGTTCGGCACCATCCTGGTCTACCTGGCGGCGCAATCGGTCCTGGGCGAGGGCCTCGATGCCATGGCCTGGAGCGTGCTGGTCAGGCGGGCGCCCGAGTTCGACCCGGCGTTGCTCAACCTCGCGTTCCTCTTTCTGCTGCTGGGCTACGGCACCAAGGTGGGGCTCGTGCCGCTGCACGCCTGGCTGCCGGACGCGCACGCGGAAGGCCCGACGCCGATCTCGGCGGTGCTCTCGGGCCTGCTGCTCAACGTGGCGCTGTTCGCCGTGCTGCGGTTCAAGAGCGTGATGGCGGCCAACCCGGGCGCGTTCGCGCCGGGGCCGCTGATGGTGTCGCTTGGGCTGCTCTCGGTGGTGTTCGCCTCGTTCATGCTCTACCGGCGGCACGACATCAAGCGCATGTTCGGCTATTCCTCGATCGAGCACATGGGCATCATCACCTTCGCCTTCGGCCTGGGCGGCCCGCTGGCGAATTTCGCCGCGCTGCTGCACATGACGCTGCACAGCCTCACCAAGTCGGCGATCTTCTATTGCGTCGGCCACATCGCGCAGGTGAAGGGAACCCAGCACATGCCCGACATCCGCGGGCTCACGGTTTCCCATCCGGCGCTCGGCTGGGGGCTCGTGTTCGGCGTCGCGGCGATCGCCGGGCTGCCTCCGATGGGGCTTTTCATGACCGAGTTCCTGATCGTCACCACCACCTTCGCGCGCCACCCGCTGCTCGCGATCGTGCTCGGCATCGCACTGCTGGTCGCGTTCGGGGCGCTGCTGCTGCGCCTGAACGGGCTCGCGTTCGGCGATCCGGACGGTGGGCGCGGGCCCGCGAAGGCGTCATTCGTGCCGGTGGTGGCCCACTTCGGGCTCGTCCTCGTGGCGGGAGTCTGGCTCCCGCCCGCGCTCATGGCCTGGTTCCAGCACGTCGCGGGCCTTCTGAGGTAATCGGACATGCGGAGCGCGAACTGGCAGCGTTCGATCAAGCGCCGGGAGGACTGGGAGCAGACCGCGCTCAGGCTGCAGGCGGGCGAGCTGGCGCTGTTCGGCCTGTGGGGCGAGCCCGGGTTCGCGCATATGGCGCTCATGGAGCAGGCGACGCAGGCGAGCCTCGTGCTCAGCGTCGAATGCGACG
>JBOIFB010000350.1:0-2694 GCA_050741415.1 Burkholderiales bacterium
CGATGCGGGTGCGTATGTGCGTGCTCGTGGGCCGTGCGCATCAGTACAGATTCCTGACTTTCCGGATCGCCGGATAGCGCCGCCGCAGCAGGGCCTCGACCACGCCCTTCAGATCGAGCGCCGCGCGCGGGCAGCCGGCGCAGGCGCCCTTGAGCCGCACCACCACCGCGTCGCCTTCCAGGCCGACCAGATCCAGATCGCCTCCGTCACGCAGGAGAATTTGTCTCGCTTCTTTGATCACAACCTCGATTTCTTCAATCGTGGGGATTCGACTTCCTTCCGGTATTTCGGCGGCGATCTGCCGCTTCAGAATCTCCTGCTCGCGCGCGATGCGCAGCGCCTCGCGCGGGTTCTTGCGCTCGAGCGCGTCGAGCTCGTCTTCGGTGTAGAGCGGCGCGTCGAGCTTCATCCGACCCAGCGCCGCGCGTTGCGGAACATGCGCATCCAGGGCGAGTCCTCGGGCGCTCCGTCGGGCGCCCAGGACATCTGCACGCTGCGGAACACGCGCTCCGGGTGCGGCATCACGATGCTGAAGCGGCCGTCGGCGGTGGTGAGCCCGGTGATGCCTTGCGGCGAGCCGCCCGGGTTGGCCGGATAGCGCTCGGTGGCATCGCCTCGCCCATCGATGAAGCGCATGGCGACGAGCGCACGGCCGAGATCGTCCGCGCGCTCGAAGCGCGCGCGCCCCTCGCCGTGCGCGGTCGCCACCGGCAGCCGGCTGCCGGCCATGCCGGAGAACAGGACCGACGGGCTGTCGGCGATCTCGACCATGACGAAGCGCGCCTCGAACTGCTCCGAGCGGTTGCGCACGAACTCGGGCCAGTGCCCGGCGCCCGGGATCAGCTCCTTCAGCGCCGCCATCATCTGGCAGCCGTTGCACACCCCGAGCGCGAAGCTGTCGCGGCGCGCGAAGAAGGCCTCGAATTCGGCCCGCGCCCGGGCGTGGAACAGAATCGACTTGGCCCAGCCCTGCCCGGCGCCGAGCACGTCGCCGTAGGAAAACCCGCCGCCCGCGGCGACGCCCTTGAAGCCGGCAAGGCCCACGCGCCCGGCGAGGATGTCCGACATGTGCACGTCGACCGCCTCGAACCCGGCGCGGTCGAAGGCCGCCGCGAGCTCGACCTGGCCGTTGACGCCCTGCTCGCGCAGGATCGCGATGCGCGGCCGCGCGCCCGGCACGACGAAAATCTCCTGCGGGTCGAACGTTACGGCGAGCGCCAGTCCGGGGTCGCCCGCGTCGAGCAGCGCGTCGAATTCCTCGCGCGCGCACGCAGGGTTGTCGCGCAGCGCCTGCATGCGCCAGGTCGTTTCGCTCCACACCCGCTGCAGCTCGGCGCGCTTGTGCGCGAACAGCGCCTTCGCGTTGCGCGTCAGGCGAACTTCATCGCGCTCGTTGGGAAAGCCGATCACGTAGGCGCACTCGTGCACCCCCTCGTCGCGCAGCACGTCCATCACGCGCCTGCGCTCGGCGGCGCGGATCTGAAGCAGCGCGCCCAGCTCCTCGGCAAACAGCGCGCCGAGCACGCGGTCGTTGAAGCGCCCGGCGAGCAGATCGGGCCGGCGCTCGAGCCCGTCGACGTCGCTCATCGATTCGTCGTAGCAGATTTCATCCAGATTCAGGGTCACGCCGCAGTGGCCCGCGAATGCCATCTCGCACGCGGCCGCGAACAGGCCGCCGTCGGAACGGTCGTGGTAGGCGAGCAGCAGGCCCTCGCGCATCAGGCGCTGGACCGCCGCGAACAGCCCGCAGAGCAGCTTCGGATCGTCGAGGTCCGGACAGCTCTCGCCCAGGCGCGAGTGCACCTGCGCCAGGATCGAGCCGCCGAGGCGATTCTGGCGCCGCCCGAGGTCCAGCAGCAGCAGCTCGGTTTCGCCCGCGTCGGTGCGCAGCCGCGGCGTGAGCGTGCGGCGCGCGTCGCTCACCGGCGCGAACGCGCTCACCACGAGCGAAAGCGGCGCCACCACCTCCTTGCCGTCCCAGGCGGTGCGCATCGAGAGCGAATCCTTGCCCACCGGAATCGAGATCCCGAGCGCCGGACAGAGCTCCAGCGCGACCGCGCGCACCGTGTCGTAGAGCGCCGCGTCCTCGCCCGGATAACCCGCGGCCGCCATCCAGTTGGCCGAGAGCTTGACGCTGCCGAGCCGTTCGATGCGCGCCGCGGCGAGGTTCGTGATCGCCTCGCCCACCGCCATGCGGCCCGAGGCCGGCGCGTCGATCAGCGCCAGCGGCGCGCGTTCGCCGATCGCATAGGCTTCGCCCGCGTAGCCTTCGTAGTCGAGCAGCGTGACCGCGCAGTCGGCCACCGGCACTTGCCAGGGGCCGACCAGGGGATCGCGCGCGCTCAAGCCGCCCACGGTGCGGTCTCCGATCGAGATCAGGAACATCTTGCTCGCGACCGAAGGATGGCGCAGCACCCGCAGCGCCGCCTCCCCAAGCTCGATGCCGTCGAGCGCAAAGGGCTCGCGGGTCGGCGCCAGGCGCTTCACGTCGCGCAGCATCCGGGGCGGCTTGCCCAGGATCACGGCGAGGTCGACGTCGACCGCGTCCTGCCCCAGCAGCGGGTCGGCAACCTTCAGCCTGCCGTCCGCGCTCGCGACCCCCAGCAGCGCGAACGGGCAGCGCTCGCGCTCGGCCAGCGCGCGCAAGCGCTCGAGCGAGCCGGGCGCGATCGCGAGCACGTAGCGCTCCTGCGC
>JBOIFB010000351.1:0-2686 GCA_050741415.1 Burkholderiales bacterium
TTTTTTCACGATGAAGGCCTTGGGTACTTCCCCCGCTTCTTCGTGCGCGATGCCGATGACGCAGGCGTCGGCAATCGCCGGGTTGCCGAGCAGCACCGATTCGAGTTCGGCCGGCGCCACCTGCAGGGCCTTGTACTTGATCAGCTCTTTGGTGCGGTCGACGATGAAGAAATCGCCGTCGGCGTCGACATAGCCGATGTCGCCGGTTCTCAGCCAGCCCTCGGCGTCGATGGTCGCCGCGGTGGCGCCGGACTGGCCGAAGTAGCCTTGCATCACGATCGGGCCGCGCACCAGGATCTCGCCCTGCTCGCCGACGGGCAGCTCGGCGCCGCTGCCAACGTCGACGATCTTGCATTCCATGTTCGGCATCAGCCGCCCGCCCGAGGCCGGCTTGATCTTGTCCTCGGTGGTCGGTCCGAGGTGACTCGCGCCGCTGACCTCGGTCATGCCGTAAGCCTGCGAAACGCGGAAGCCGAGGCGCGCGTGCAGCGCGCCGGCGACCGCGTCCCCCAGCGGTGCCGCGGCCGAGAACGCGCCGCGCACCTTCGACAAATCGAAGTTGGCGACGACCGGGTGCTTGGCCAGCGCGAGCGCGATCGGCGGCACTACGTGCAGGATGGTCACGCCGTGTTTCTGCACCAGCTGCAGGTACTGCTCGAGCTCGAAGCGCGGCATCGTCACCACGGTCGCACCCTGGTGCAGGGCGAGATTGAGGAAGGCGACGATGCCGTAGATGTGGAAGAACGGCAGGAAGGCGAGCACCGTGTCCTGCGGCGTGATCAGAGCGGCGTCGGTGACGCCATTGACCGAGCACAGCTGGGCCACCAGGTTGTAGTGCGAGAGCATCACGCCCTTGGGCAGGCCCGTGGTGCCGCTCGAGTAGGGCAGCGCCACGAGGTCCTTGCGCGCATCGATCGACACCTTGGGCGGCGCGCCGGCGCCCGCGAGCAGGGAAGCGAACGGCGTCGCCCCTTCGGCTTCGCCGAAGACGAAGATCTCATCGACCTGTGCCTGCGCCGCGGCTTCGCGTGCGGCGGCGAGGAACGGCGGCGCGGTGAGCAGGAAGCGCGCCGCGGAATCCTTGAGCTGCTTCGCGACTTCTCCCGGGGTGTAGAGCGGATTGACGGTCGTCGCCACGGCGCCGAGCGAGGCGACGGCGTGGAAGGCGATCGCGTACTCGGGCAGGTTCGGGCTCAGGATCGCGAAGCGATCGCCCTTGCTGAGACCGCGCGCGGCCAGTCCCGCGGCGGCGCGCGCGACCAGCGCCGGCAGCTGCGCGTAAGTGATCGTGCGCCCGCTCGGCCCGTTGATGAAGGCCGGCTTGTCGCCGCGCGCGGCCGCGCCGGCGAGCACGAACGCGCTGAGCGACGACTCCGGAATCCGAACGTCCGGGTACAGGCTGCGAAAGGGCATGGTCTCCTCCTAAGGGGCCGGCGCCGGCAAGACCATCTGGGTCTGGGTGACCAGCGCGAGCAGCTTGCCGCTCTCGGCGCTGATGCGCGTCTGCCACACCATGGTGGTCCTGCCGCGATGCACGGGGGTCGATTCGCCGAGCACGCGCGAGCCGGCCGGCGCGGCGCCGATGAAATTGGTCTTCGACTCGATCGTGGTGGTGCGCGCCCCCGGCGGCAGGTTGGCGATCGTTCCTACCGCACCCAGCGTGTCGGCGAAGGCCATGAACGCGCCGCCGTGCATCACCTGTCCTGCGGTGCACAGCTCCGGCCGCACGGTAAGCTCGGCGAGCACTCGCTCCGGCGCGACCTCGATCAGGCGAATTCCCAGCAGCTCGGGAAAGATGCCCTTGAGGCGATCCTGGATCGCCGCGGTCAGATCGTTCATCGGATCTCCTTGCCCGTGTAGTCTTCCTCGATGCGGTCCTCGAAGAAGCTGGTGGGATTCGGCGCCGCCATGAAGCGCCGGTGCACTTCGGGTGAGACTTTCGGGTACTGGAATACGCGGCCGTTGGACAGCTCGACGTCGAGCGTCTGGCTCCCTTCGTCGTAGCCGACCGAGCGGATCCTGGACGAATTGACGCGTTTGCGCTCCATCGCTAGGCCGCCTCCACGCGCACCTTGTCGCCCGGGCGCACCCTGGCCAGCGCGCGCGCGTCGCCCAGCACGCGGCCGAGCACGTTGCAGCGGCTGGCGAGCTTGGGCCGGCCGTCGGTCGAGATCGGCGTCGGACCGAAGGGCAGGGCAAGCGCCGAGCCCTCGGCCCAGAAGCACACCGTGCCGGGCTCCACGATCTGGCGCGCGTGCGGCTCGAGTTCGGCCGAGATCGGAGCGTCGAAGTAGACTTCCTCGCCCCAGGTCCGGGCCGAGGATTCGAACGGCAGCGCCTCGAGCAGCGCGGCGACGGTCGGCGTGTCGTCGAGCGCGATCTCGAGCTCGGTGCGGCCGGCGCGGATGCGCAGCCTGGCGCTAGGCTTCGATGTGCTCGACATTGAGCTGGATGTTCTTCAGGCCGTTGAACTCGTTCACCGTGAGCCGGTAGGCGGCGCGTATGCGTGAGCCGAGGCCTTCGCCGCTCCGCGCCGAACGCGGGTCGACAGCGTTGAACCGGATCGCATCGAAGCGCCGCCCGTCCTTGACCAGGCGCAGCTTGAGATGCCGCTCCCCCACCACGCGCTGGCTGTCGACGGAAAATGTATCGCAGAACAGCGGCTGCGGAAAGCCCTGGCCCCAAA
>JBOIFB010000352.1:0-2681 GCA_050741415.1 Burkholderiales bacterium
GTCGTGGCGCTGATCGCGTTCCCGGGTGGCCTGCTCGCGATCCGCGTCAAGAGGCGCCGGACACGATGATCCGCCGCCCGTTTTTCTGGATCATCGCCGCCGTCGTCGCGGCCTTCGCCGCGGCGCCCGCGTTCGGCAACAACGTCGAGCTGCGTGAAAGCCTGATACTCGCCGCGGTCTACATCACGCTCGCGAGCAACATCAACATGCTTCTCGGCTATGCCGGCTACATCAATTTCGGCAGCATCGTGTTCTTCGGGCTCGGCGGCTACTTCTGCGTCTGGCTGATGAGCGCCCACGCCTGGCCGCTCGCCGCTGCGCTGCTCGCGGGCGGAACCGCGGTGAGCGCGATGGCGCTGCTGTTCGGGCTCGGCATCCTGCGCCTGCGCGGAGTGTACTTCGCGCTCGCCACCATCGGCGTGAACGAGGGCGTGATGGCCTTCGTTTCCAACTTCGGGCCGTGGGGCGGGTCGAGCGGCATCTATCTCTCGCCCGCCCTGTTCCAGCCGCTCGGCGGGCCGGCGCGGGCGCTGTGGGTCATCTACTACGCACTGGTCGGAGTAATGGCGCTCTCGCTCTACCTGAGCTACGCCGTCAAGCGCTCGAAGTTCGGCCTCGGTCTGCTCGCGATCGGACAGAACGAGGACGCGGCGGCGGTTCTGGGCGTGCCGACGGCGCGCTACAAGGCGATGGTGTACAGCCTGTCGGCGTTCCTGCCCGCGATCGCGGGCGGCCTGTACTTTTTCAAGAGCGCTTTCATCCAGCCGCCGGATGCGTTCGATCTGAACCTGTCCACCGAGACCATCGTGGTCGCGATGCTGGGAGGCCAGGGTACGGTGATAGGACCCGCGCTCGGCGCGTTTCTGTACGAGCAGCTGCGCGGCTGGCTGCTCGTCTCGCCCACGTTCTCGAACTTCCAGCTGGTCATCGCCGGGGTTCTGCTGCTCGCCATCGTGCTGTTCGCGCCCGGCGGCCTGATGGGCTGGCTGTACCGCCGCTGGCCGCGCCTGCGGCGGTTCCTCGAATGAGCGCGCTGCTCCAAGTCGAAAATCTGAGCAAGAGCTTCGGCGGCCTGCGCGCGGTCGAGTCTCTCAGCTTCAGCGTCAACGAGGGCGCGATCCTTGGCCTGATCGGACCCAACGGCGCGGGCAAGTCTACCGTGTTCAACCTGATCAACGGCGTGTTCGCGCCCGACGAAGGCCTGGTCCTGCTGCGCGGCCGGGACATCACCGGCCAGCCTCCCAACCGCGTCGCCCGCCACGGGCTGGCGCGCACGCACCAGATCGTGCAGCCGTTCGCCGAGATGAGCGTGCTCGAGAATTGCATCGTCGGGGCCTGCTTCGGGCGTGAGAACCTGCCGCTGCGCCATGCGCGCGCCGCCGCGCGCGAGGCGGCCGTGCGGGTGGGCTTGGACGACCGGCTCGAGGTGCTCGCATCGCAGCTCACGATCGCCGGCAAGAAGCGGCTCGAGCTGGCGCGCGCCCTGGCGGCGCGACCGACGCTGCTGCTGCTCGACGAGGTGCTCGCCGGCCTCAACCCGACCGAGGTCGAACATATGATCGGGATCGTCCGCACGATCCGCGCGAGCGGCGTGTCGATCCTGATGATCGAGCACCTGATGCAGGCGATCATGAGCCTGTCGGACAGCATCGTGGTGCTCAACTCCGGGGCGAAGCTCGCCGAGGGGCTGCCCGGCGAGGTCGCAAACGACCCCGCGGTGATCGAGGCCTACCTCGGCGATCCCGACCTGGCGGCCAAGCTGCGCGCGGCATGAGCGAAACCATTCTCGCGGTCGAGTCGCTCGAGGCCGGCTACGGCGAGGTCCAGGTGCTGTGGGGCATCTCGCTCGCCGCGCCCGCCGGACAGCTCACCACCGTGGTGGGCGCGAACGGCGTCGGCAAGACCACATCCCTGCGCGCGATCGCGGGCAGCATCCGCCCCTGGCGCGGCAAGGTCACGTTCAAGGGCGAGGACGTGACGCGCCTGCCGCCGCACCTGAAGACCGCGCGCGGGCTCGCGCTGGTGCCCGAAGGCCGGAATCTGTTCAGCGCCATGTCGGTCGAGGAGAACCTGGAGATGGGCGCCTATTCCAGGCACGGCGCGCGCAGCTACGCGAGCCGGCTCGAGCGCGTGTACCAGCTCTTTCCGCGCCTCAAGGAGCGCAGGCGCCAACTGGCGGGAACCTTCTCCGGCGGCGAGCAGCAGATGCTCGCGATCGCGCGCGGGCTGATGTCCGATCCGGATCTGCTGATCGTCGACGAGCTCTCGCTCGGCCTCGCGCCGGTGGTGGTGCACCAGATCTTCGCGACCATGAAGACGCTCAAGGAGGAGGGGCTCACGATCCTGCTGGTGGAGCAGAATGTGCATCTCGCCTTCGCGCTGAGCGACTACGCCTACGTGATCGCGGAGGGTCGCGTATTCATCGAAGGCGATCCCGAGCGGCTCGAGGCGATGCCCGAGATCCGGCAGGCCTACCTCGGGCTGTAGAATACCGCCGCATGACCGAGCTCCTGCACGAAGTGCGCGACGGCGTCGCCTACCTGACCTTCAACCGACCGCAGGCGCGCAACGCGCTCACCTTCGCCATGTACGACCGGCTGGCCGGGATCTGCGAGGAAGCGAACCGCGACCGATCGATCCGCGCCATGGTGCTCACCGGCGCAGGCGACAAGGCCTTCGCC
>JBOIFB010000353.1:0-2677 GCA_050741415.1 Burkholderiales bacterium
CGTCGTCAGCGCCGGCGCGACGCGCGAAGCCGTGGCGCTCAATCTGGGCCTGAGCCACGGCTCGGGCCGCCCGCATGCCGAAACGACGGTCGAGCTGCTGCACCGCATCGTTCTCGCGCCACTCACTGCCAAGCACCTGCACCAACTGCTGGGCAGGCTGATCGACGAGCACGACGCGCAACGCGGCGCGCTGCGCTGACGGCCCCTCGCAAAGAAATCCAGGTGCCCGGAGAGCCCGTGAGCGCGCCCCAAGAACGCCCGCATGAGCAGGAGCAGGATCTCGGGTTTTTGATCGTCGACGAGTTCATCCGGACCCTGGTCGACGCGCGCGCGCTCAAGACCGCCTTCGAGCTGGGTCTGGTCGATCGCCTGATCGAGCACCGCAAGGGTTCGGTCGAGGCGCTCGGCAGGAGTATCGGGACCGACCCGGCGGGGCTGCGCTTCCTGCTCGACCTGCTGGCGGCGAACAAGGTGGTGGAGGAGCGCGCCGGCGACATCAGGCTCAGCAAGCCCTTCCTGGCGGCGCTGCGCTATCGCGACCTGCTCGAAACCAAGCTCGACTTCGCGGGTTTCACGATCAACGACTTCGCCGACCTGTTCACCGCGCTGGTGAAGGATGCGCGCGGCTTCGCCGGCAAGGCGCGCCTGTTTCAGCTGTTCGACTATCGCCGCTGCCTCGAGCCGAGCGTCGAGAACTACGCCCAAACCAGGGGCTGGATGCGCATCACCTCGACCCTGACCCGCTACGAAGCGCGCGCCTGCATGCAGCTGCACGATTTCAGCGGCTACCGGCGCGCTCTCGACGTCGGCGGCAACAGCGGCGAATTCCTGCTGCAGCTGTGCCGCCGCAACCCCGCGCTGCACGGCACCGTGTTCGACCTGCCGCTGGTGTGCGAGATCGGCATGGAGCATCTGCTCGCCGAGCCCGAGCATGACCGCATCGGCTTCATCAAGGCCGACGCGCGCCGCGATCCGCTGCCGTCCGGCTACGACCTGATCACCTTCAAGTCGATGCTGCACGACTGGCCGCAAGACGAGGCGCAGGGTTTCCTGGCCGGTGCCGCGCGCGCGCTCGCACCGGGCGGGACGCTGCTCATCTTCGAGCGCGGCCCGATGCAGGTGCGCGAATCGACGCCGCGGTTCTCGCTCCTGCCGACGCTGCTGTTCTTCCGCTCCTACCGGCAGCCCGCGGAGTACGTAGCGCAACTGGAGGCGCTGGGCTTGCGCGACCCGGCCGTGCGCGAGATACGGCTCGACGCGCCGTTCTTCGTCGTGAGCGCCAGGAAAGGCGAGTAGACTCCAATCCCGTGTTCGAGCTCACGACAACGCCCCTCGTTCCGGCGGCCAAGCGCTTCGCCGCGGCGGACTACGTCGAGCTCACGATGCACTTCAAGTGCAACCTGAAGTGCGAGCACTGCATGATCGAGGGCACCATGGACTGGCTCAAGCCGGAGTCCATGGACCAGTTCGAGCGCATCCTGGCGCAGAACGCGCAACAGGGCCTGTGGCGCGGGCTGATCCTCACCGGTTCGGAAGTGACCCTGCGGCAGGACCTGCCGGAGCTCGCGCGCATGGCGCGCGCCAGCGGCTTCGAGCACGTGCGCATTCAGACCCACGGCATGCGGCTGGCGGACGAAGCCTACTGCCGCGAGCTGGTCGAGGCGGGGATCGACGAATACTTCGTCAGCGTCACCGCGGCGGACGCGGCGAGCCACGACGCGATCACCGCGGTGCCCGGCTCGTTCGAGCGCACCTTGCGCGGGCTGCAGAACCTCGATGCGATGGACGGCGTCGTGTCGCTCACGAATACGGTCGTCACCCGGCGCAGCTTCCGCCAGCTGCCCGAGGTGGTGGAGCGCCTTGGACACCTGCGGCGCCTGGCGCAGATGGATTTCTGGAACTACTGGCCGATGCGCGAGACCGACGACAAGGATCTCATTGCGTCGCATCTCGAGGTGCTGCCGTTCCTGCGCGAGGCGGTCGCGCGCGCGCGCGCGCTCGGCCGCGCGGTCGAGGTCAAGAACTTCCCCGAGTGCCTGCTGGGCGAGGACGGCGACGCATTGGAGAACGACCAGCCCAAGCTGGTCATCGATCCGGAGTTCTGGCCCGAGTTCATGCGCAACGGGTTTCACCAGTGCGTGCACCGCAGCTACTGCGGTGCGCGGCGCTGCCTGGGGTTGAATACCGCGTACGTGCGCAAGTACGGCTGGCACGCGGATGTTTTGGTGCCCTTGCCGAAGGAGGAGTGAGTGGCGGCGGCGAGGCAGAGCGCGGCCGACGCATTCAAGCTGGCGCTCGAGGCGGGCGACGTCGTGGTCGAGTTCGGCTGCACGGACCCGGACCCGGGCGCGGCCGATGGCCAGCACAGGGTCCTCGTCTCGGACCGGATCGTCCTGCCCCTGGACGCCGCGCGGCGCCTGCACCATTCGCTCGCGGACGCGCTCGAAAAGCACGCCTCCGCGCTGCGCGCGGCCGAGGCCAAGGCCTTGCCGCCCGGCGCGGCTGCCGCCGCGGCCCGGCCCGGGCAGGGTGGCGTTCAGGCGCCCGCGGACGAGGCAGGCGAGAAGGCGGCGCTGCTGCTGCGGCTGGTGGGCGAGCTCGACGTGCCGCACCAGTACGAGCGCTCGTTCAGGATCTCGCAGGCCGGACTGTCGGCCAACCGCTTTCTGCTTACGCT
>JBOIFB010000354.1:0-2671 GCA_050741415.1 Burkholderiales bacterium
GAGATTCCCGGCAATCGCCTGCTTGATGCGCTCGCGGCTCGGCGCCGGCTCCTTGTCGAGCAGCGCCTTGGCGGTCATCAGCATGCCCGAGGTGCAGTAGCCGCACTGCGAGCCGCCGACGTCCGCAAACGCGGCCTGCAGCGGGTGCAGCTCGTTGCCGCTCGCCAGGCCCTCGACGGTCTGGATCTCGCGCCCTTCGCATCCGAGCGCGAGCTCCAGGCAGGAAAGCAGCGGCTCGCCGTCGACCAGCACGGCGCAGGCGCCGCACTCGCCCAGCTCGCAGCCGTGCTTGGTGCCGGTCAGGTTCAGGTCCTCGCGCAGCACCTCGAGCAGCGTCTTGTAGGGCGCGAACGACGCCGGCAAATCCTCGCCGTTGACCCGCAGCGTCAGGTGCACACGATCCGGAGCGGCGCTCATTTCAGCAATCCTTTTAGGAGGTAGTCCGAGAGCGACTGCGCGACCGCGGCCGAGGTCTGCGGACCGTCGGGACGGAACCAGCGCGCGCTCCAGTTGACCGCGCCGAGCATGGCGCGGGTGACGAGCGCGGCGTCCGCCCTGGCGAATTCGCCGCGCTTGATGCCTTCGGCCACGAGCGCGCGCACCGCGCGCTCATAGCGGTCGCGTTTTTCCATCACCGGTGCGCGCATTCCCTCCGGCAGTGCCTCGACCTCGAGGTGCGCGGTGGCGCCTTCCAACTCGTCGAGCATCGCGTGCACGTGCGCGCGCAGCACCCCGCGCAGGCGCTCGGCGCTCGAGGCTGGCAGCGCGCGCGCCGCCTCGACTGCCGCGAGCATGTGCTCCAGCGTGCGCTCCTGGCAGAACAGCAGAATTTCGTCCTTGCCGCTGAAGTAGTAATAGAGGATGCCCGGCGAGACGTCGGCCTCCACCGCGATCTCGCGCATTCCCGCCGCAGCCAGCCCGCGGCGGCGGAACACGCGCGAAGCGGCGCGCAGAATCTCGGTCCGGCGCGCCTCGCTGCGGCGCTGGACTCGGGTCGAACTTTGATTCAAAACTTGAACCATGGTTCAAATTCTAGGCCGAGCGGGCACTTCCGGCAATGGCAAAGACTTATTTGCCATCCATGCCGCGTCAGTGCAGCGACGGCTTCCTGAGCAGGTCGGCGCGGTCGATCGAAGCGATTCGGACCTCGACCGGCTTGCCGTTGCGCACCACCGCCAGCGGCACTTCGACCCCCGCCGCCCCCAGACGCCAGACCTTGCGGAACAGGTCTGCCAGTCCTGCAATCCGCTCGCCCGCGACTTCGGCCACCGCGTCGCCGACGCGCAACCCGGCGTGCGCCGCCGGTCCGCCCGGAGCCAGCCCGGCGACCATCAGCCGCCGCTCATGCTCGGTGGCGTACACTCCGAGCCAGGGCCGCGGCGGGCGGTTGGCGCGGCCGGTCCTCACCAAGTCGTCGAGGATCGGCTCGAGCAGGTCGACCGGCACCACCATGTTGCCCTCGACCTTGCGCTCGCCGATCATCTCCTCGACGAACAGCGAACCGATGCCGAGCAGCTTGCCATCGGCGCCGATCACAGCCGCGCCGCCCCACAGCGGATGTGCCGGAGTCGTGAACAGCGCCTCGTCCAGCACGTACTCCCAGTAGCCGGCGAACTCGCGCCGCGCGAACACGCGCGCTCCGAGGGCATGCGCGCGCCCGCCGTGGCCGGCGACGATCGCCGCGTCGCCCACGCCGCAGGTCGTTGCGGTGCCGCGCGCGAGCGCGGGGGCCTCCAGCCGGCCGAGCGCCTGCACCAGGCCGAAGCCGCTCGGCTGGTCGTACGCCAGCGCATGCCCCGCGAGCACCTGCCCCGCGCCGGTGGTCAACCAGATCGTGCTCGCCTCGGTGATCAGGTAGCCGATCGTGAGCACCAGGCCGTCGCCGATCACCACCCCGCTGCCGGCGCGCTCGGTGCCGAGAATCTTCGCCGTGAACGCGTCCTCGGGCACCTCGCTGCGCAGCATCACCACGGCGCCGAGCGCGGCATCGAGGTCGAAGCGCAATTCCGCCGGCCGCGGCTGCATCTCCTCGGGAAAAGACCAATGCTCGAGTTCGCTCATCGCACCTCTCGTTTTTGTCAGGTCATTCCCACCAAAATGCGCACGAAACGGATGAATTGCGGCAAGGTGTGAGGCTGTTACCGCTACTGTACCGGCAATCCGCCGGGTTCGTAGCGGCCAAATGCAGTACCCGTTCAGTCCGGATAAATCCATGACGCTGGCGAACTACCTGCGATCGTGCGTGCGCACCCTGGATCCGGGCTATTTCGCGCTGGTGATGGCGACGGGCATCGTGTCCATCGACGCCCACCAGCACGGGATGCCGCAACTGTCCCGTGCGATGTTCGCCCTCAATGTCGCCGCCTATGCCGTGCTGGTGCTGCTGACCGCGCTGCGCGTGCTGCGGGCCCGGCGCGAGTTGCTGGCCGATTTCACCAACCCGGCGCGCGGCGCGGGCTTTCTCACCTTTGCCGCAGGCAGCTGCGTGCTGGCCAGTCAGTGCCTGCTGGTCGTGCGCTTGCCGACCGCGGCGCTCGCATTGACCGTGGTGGGTGCGCTCAGCTGGGCGGTGCTGCTGTACCTGCTTCTGCTAGTCGTCATCACGGGCCGGCACAAGCCGGGTTTCAGCCGGAGCATCAACGGCGGCTGGCTGATTGCGGTGGTGTCGACC
>JBOIFB010000355.1:0-2666 GCA_050741415.1 Burkholderiales bacterium
CGAGGCTTGCTTCGCGTCGCGCTGCTCGATCACCTGCGGCCTGCCGTAGGCGTGCACTGCGGCGTAGTTCCAGGTCGGCACCGCGGGCGCGCGCTCGTACCAGCGCGGCGAGACGTAGGCGTGCGGCCCCGAGAACACCACCAGCACGTCGTCCTCGAAGAACGACTGCCACTGCGGATTGGCGCGCGCCATGTGCATCACCAGCGTGAGCCGCTCGCCGCGCTCCTCCAGCAGGCAGGGCAGGTGCGAGGCGGTGAGCTCGCCGCCCGCCCCGGTGACCAGCAGGCAGAAGCTGTGCGCGCGCATGAAGCCGATCAGCTCGGCGCGGTCCTCGATTCGATTGTAGGGCGGCGAATACATCAGGCATCCTCCAGGAGAGCGACCGCGAGCGCCGCGACGCCTTCGCCGCGGCCGATGAAGCCGAGCTGTTCGGTGGTGGTCGCCTTGACGCTGACGCGCGCCGGCGCCACGCCCAGGTCGGCCGCGACGTTGCCGATCATGCGCGGAAGATGCGGCGCGAGCCGCGGCGCCTCGGCCACCACGGTTGCGTCGATGTTGCCTACTCGCAACCGATGCGCGCCGAGCTTGCGCGCCACCTCGCGCAGCAGCATGCGGCTGTCGATGTCCGAGTACTGCGGGTCGGAGTCGGGGAAATGCCCGCCGATGTCGCCCAGGCCCGCGGCGCCGAGCAGCGCGTCGCAGATCGCGTGCAGCAGCACGTCCGCGTCCGAGTGACCCGCCAGGCCCTTCTCGTACGGAATGATCACGCCGCCGATCACCAGCTTGCGCCCGGCCACCAGCGCGTGCACATCGTAGCCTTGCCCGATTCTCATTTTCTCCCCGCGATGATGGCCTCGGCGATGCCGAGGTCTTCCGCAAAAGTCACCTTCAGATTCTCGCGGCTGCCGGTCACCAGCCGCGGCCTCAAACCCATCGCCTCGATCGCGCTCGCCTCGTCGGTGAGCACGCCCCTGGCGTCCTTGAGCGCCTGCGCGAGCAGCCCGGCGCGGAACATCTGCGGCGTCTGCGCCAGCCACAGCTGGGCGCGGTCCTCGGTCGCGGCCACGCGCAGCGCGCCCGCCTCGTCCTTGGCCGCACGCTTGACCGTGTCCGCCGCCGGCAGCGCGAGGATGCCGCCGATCGCGTCGCCCTTGCACTCCTCGATCAGGCGCTCCAGGTCGGCGCGCGGCAGGCAGGGACGCGCCGCGTCGTGCACCAGGATCCAGTCGTCGGCGTCGACCGCCGCCATCGCCGCCACCAGCCCGTTGTAGACCGAGTCGCGGCGCGTCTCGCCGCCGCAGTAGAGCGGCTCGATGCACCCGCCGAGCGCGCTCCAGTCGCAGGCGGCGAAGCGCTCGTCGCCCGGCGCGAGCACCACGAACACGGTTTCGACCGCGGGCAGGCACAGGGCGCGCACCGCGTGCCACAGCATCGGCTTGCCGGCGAGCGCGAGGTACTGCTTGGGCTGTCCGCCCGCCATGCGCGTGCCGGAACCGGCGGCGGGGATCAAGGCGTAGAGGCTCACCGCAAAAATTTCGAAAATTCAAGCCGGTATAATTGCACGGCGAGTCGCGCGGAACAAGCCGCCGCTCTTTCATGCATCGAGAAGATCTGCCCCATCCCCGCTTGCGCCGCAGCTACGCGCAGCTTGCCGGCTCGGCCGACGCGCTTGCGCTCGCGCGCCTGGCGGGCGCCGAGCGCCCGCTGGCCGTGGTCTCGGCCACTACGCTCGACGCGCAGCGCCTCACCGAGGAGCTGGCCTGGTTCGCGCCCGCGCTGCGCGTGTGCCTGCTGCCGGACTGGGAAACGCTGCCCTACGACCAGTTTTCGCCGCACCAGGACCTGGTCTCGGAGCGCCTCGCCACGCTGTACCGCATCCAGCGCGGCGAATTCGACCTCGCGGTGGTGCCGGCGCCGACCGCGCTGGTGCGGCTGTGCCCGCCCTCGTACCTCGCCGCGCACACGTTCTTCCTCGGCGTCGGCGAGCGGCTGGACGCGCACGGGCTGCGCTGGCAGCTGCTGGTGGCGGGCTACCAGCACGTGACGCAGGTGGTGGCGCCGGGCGAGTACTGCATCCGCGGCGGCATCATCGATCTCTACCCGATGGGCAGCGCATTGCCGCTGCGCCTCGAGCTGGACGACGATCGCATCGACACCATCCGCACTTTCGACGTCGACAGCCAGCGCACGCTCTATCCGGTGCAGCAGGTGCGGCTGCTGCCGGCGCGCGAGTTTCCGCTCGACGAGGCCGGCCGGGCGCGCTTTCGCAGCCGCTTTCGCGAGCTGTTCGAGGGCGACCCGTCGAAGAAGACGCTCTATCGCGACGTCTCGAACGGCGTTCCCGCGGCCGGCATCGAATACTACCTGCCGTTGTTCTTCGACGCGCCGGCGACGCTGTTCGACTACCTGCCGCAAGCGGCCACGCTCGTGCTGCATCACGACGTCGCGGCCGCGATCCAGGAGTACTGGCGCGACGCGCAGTCGCGCTTCAAGCTGCTCGGCGGCGACCCCGATCGTCCGCTGCTCGCGCCGGCGCAGCTGTTCGTTCCGGAGGAGGAGTTCTACCTGCGCGCGCGCGAATTCGCGCGCGTCGACCTGCCGCGCGAGGCCGAACCCGCAGCGCCCGACCAGCCGCTCGTGGCGGCGCCGCTGCCCGCGCTCGCGGT
>JBOIFB010000356.1:0-2659 GCA_050741415.1 Burkholderiales bacterium
TCAAGGACCAGCTCGCGCCCTACAAGTATCCGCGTTGGATCGAATTCATCGGCGAGCTGCCCAAGACCGCGACGGGCAAAATCCAGCGCTTCAAGCTGCGCGGGTGAGCGTGCCGGTCTGGTAGTCGCGCACCGCCTGCTCGACCTCTTCGCGCGTGTTCATCACGAATGGTCCGTACTGGACCACCGGCTCGCCGAGCGGGCGACCTGCGAGCAAGAGGAACCTCGCGCCCTCGTTGCCCGCGACCACCTCGACCTGGTCGCCCGCGCCGAGCACCCCCGCGCTGTGCGTGCGCAGATCGCGAGCGCCGATCGACACGCTGCCCTCGAACGGATAGACGAAGGCGTTGTGCCCGGCTGCGATGGGGAGCGAGAACGTCGTGCTCGCGGGCAGTGCGACATCCAGATACAGCGGTTCGGTTGCCAGTCTCTGGATCGGGCCGGGAGTGGATGTACCGCCCTGCAGCAGCGTGCCTGCGATCACTTTCACCCGCCCGCCGCCTGAAAGCGCGACCGCCGGAATCTCCTCGGGCTGCAGGTCACGGTAGCCGGCAGGCTTCATCTTCTCGCGCGCCGGCAGGTTGATCCAGAGCTGGAAGCCGCGCATGCGGCCCGCTTCCTGCTGCGGCATCTCCGAATGCACGATGCCGCGCCCGGCGGTCATCCATTGCACGCCGCCGCTCTTGAGCTCGCCGCGGTTGCCGAGATGGTCTTCGTGGAGCATGTGGCCGTCGATCAGGTAGGTCGCGGTCTCGAAGCCGCGGTGGGGGTGCGCCGGGAAGCCGGCGCTGTAGTCGTCCGCTTCGTCCGAGGAGAACTCATCCAGCATCAGGAACGGGTCGACGCGCAGGTCCTGGCGCGAGCCGAGGCTGCGGCGCAGCTTCACGCCGGCGCCGTCCGAGACGGGAACGGATTCGATCACGCGTTGCAGAGTTCTTGCGGTCATGGCGTTCTCCTTGGAATGGAATGGACTCTATTTAATATTGACTCTGTGAATTAAAAGGTAGAAAAATACGGCGAATATGATCGAAGACATGAATATATGATCACCCTCGATCAATGGCGAGCGCTGGTCTCGGTGGTCGATTTCGACGGTTACGCGCGGGCTGCCGAGAAGCTAAATAAGACACAATCTTCAGTGAGTTACGCCATTCAGAAGCTCGAGTCGCTGCTTGGGGTCAAGGCGTTCGAGATCAGCGGGCGCAAGGCGAGGCTGACCCCGGTCGGGGAGCTGCTGGTGCGCCGCGCCCGCGGCCTGCTCGACGAGGCGGCGGCGATCGAGCGCTCGGCGCGCCGCCTCTCGGCCGGCTGGGAGGTCGAAATCGGGTTTGCGGCGGAGATCGTGTTTCCACGGGGGCTGCTGTTCAAGGGGCTCGAGCGCTTCGGCGCCGAGAGCCCGTACACGCGTATCGAGGTGATCGAGTCGGTGCTTGGCGGCACCCAGGAGGCGCTGGCCAGGCGCGAAGTCGACCTCGCCGTCTCGGGCATGGTGCCCGCGGGATTCCTCGGCGATCCCCTGCTGCGGCTGCGCTTCCTGCTGGTCGCGCGCGCGGATCACGCGCTGCATCGCCTGGGGCGCGAGCCGACGCTGCAGGACCTGCGCGCGCAGCGCCAGCTCGTGGTGCGCGAATCGGGCACGCGGCGCGCGACGCAGACCTGGATCGACGCCACGCAGCGCTGGACCGTGAGCCACATGGCGACTTCGCTCGAGGCCGTGCGCGCGGGCTACGGCTACGCCTGGTTTCCGGAAGAGATGATCCGCGCCGAGCTCGCCGCGGGCTCGCTCAAGGCGCTGCCTCTGCGCGAAGGCGGCGCGCGCTACGCCCAGCTCTACCTGGTGTACGCCGATCGCGACGGCGCGGGGCCCGGCGTGCTGCGCCTGGCCGACATCCTGCGCGAGACGGTGAAGAGCGAATGCGTGTCGCGCGGCGAGTCGAGCGGGTAAAATCGGTCGAAACCGGGCATGGAGACACACGAAGCATGGCCAACGAACCTCGCACCACCGAACTGAACCTGGACCTCGCAGGGCTGTTCCTCGAGGAGACTTTCACCGACCGGCGCGTGGGCACGCTGCGCAGGCTCACGCCGGTCAAGAGCGACGGCAGCCCGGACGCGGGACGCAAGCTGATCTACGTCGGCGAGACGCAGGTGATGACGCCGATGGGCGCGCTGCCGATCGCGTTCGAGATTGATGCCGCCTCGCTTGACGAGGCCGCGGGCAAGTTCGGCAGCCTGGCGAAGATTGCGATTGAGCGCACCGTGCGCGAGCTCCAGGAGCTGCGGCGCGAGACCGCCTCGCAGATCGTCGTGCCGCAGGGCGGACTGCCTCCGGGCGGACTGGGAGGCCTGGGCGGCGGCAAGATCCAGATGCCCTGAGGCGCAGTGGCGCCCGGGCTGGCGGACGCCTTCGCCGCGTACGAGAAGCACGATTGGAGCCGCGCCATCAAGCTGATCGAGGCCGCGCGCGCCCCTCCCGAGAGACGTGCCGCGAGCGCCTAGCGGGCGCGCCCCGCTTTGACGAACTCGAGCGACGTCTGGAAAAGCTCGAGATCTTTCTCGTACTCGGCCGCATCCGCGCGCTCGATCTGGATCCACTCTCTCGTGCTCGCCACCCCGCCGGGTTGGAACTGCACCACGTTGTCGCGCGCAAACTGCAACTC
>JBOIFB010000357.1:0-2646 GCA_050741415.1 Burkholderiales bacterium
GAGGCGCTGCGCGCGGTGGACGACCCGGAAGTCGGCATGAGCATCGTCGAGCTCGGGCTCGTCTATCGCATCGATGTCGCGCCGCAGGGCGTACATGTGACGATGACCATGACCACGCCCGCCTGCCCGATGGGCGGACTGATCGTAGATCGGGCGCGCAGCGCGGTCGGCGCGCTGCTGCCGACCGGAGCAGACGTGGATATTCGACTCGTCTGGGAGCCGCCCTGGACACCCGACATGATGTCGGCCAGTGCAAAGGAGGCCTTTGGCTGGGACGGATGACCTCCGCTTGCCAGACCAAATATCACCGCCCGGATCGGCGCGCATCTTGCGCGCCTCCCAGCGTAACCGCTCAGCGCAGTGATGCGAGCCAGCCCGCGACCATCAGCGGCAGCTCGGCGTTGGCGAGCCAGAACTGGGCCCAGGCCAGGCGCTCCAAGCGCGACGAACAGGCGGTTGCGCGGGTGCACGCGCTTATCTTAGCTCTGGAGGCGCGGCGTTCATTGCCTCAAATCAAGAAAAGCTCGTCAGGTCCCGGTGCAGCAGCTCGCCGATGCGCCCGACGTTCGCGTCGGCCGCCGGGTAGCGCGCAGCGTTCTGCGGATCGTTGGCGTAATGCCCCTGGCGCGCGAACACGGTGGTGACGCGCTCGCCCCAGGCCGCCTTGATGGCCGCGAGAATGCGCAGCTTGTCGTCCACCATCACGTAGCGCCGGGCGGGGAACAGGCGCTCCACATCGGCCAGCATCTGTTCCTTGTGGACGTAGATCAGCACCTGTCCGCCGACCGCGTCCCACAGCCCGGAGCGCATCACCTTGCGCGGCTGGAATACGGCGTCGCCGTCCGACAGGATCACCGTGCGCGCGGTCTGGCGCGTGTGCCGCAGCACCTCGAGCGCCTCCGGGTACAGGCGCTCGGCGAACGGATAGTCCACCAGCCAGCCCGACAGCGCCAGCACGCGCGGGTCGTGCAGGCGCTCGAGCCGGTAGCGTTCAAGCGCGCCGAGGTAGTCGACGTAGCCGAGCTCCTCGCGCAGCTGCTCGAGGATGTTCCAGTAGCGGTCGCGCGCGCCCGGGCCAAACTCGCGCGCGAGCCGAGCGCGCAGGTCCTGCTGCACGCGGTCGTTGTCGAGCAGGGTATTGTCGACGTCGAACAGGAATACCGGCTCGTCGCCGGCACCAGGGGTCATTTGCTCTTGTCCCCCTCGCCGGGCTTCTCGAGGTGGCCGCCGAATTCGTATCGCATCGCCGAAAGCAGCTTGTCGGCGTATTCGCTGTGCCCGCGCGAGGCAAAACGTGCGAACAGCGCGGCGCTGATCACCGGCGCCGGTACACCTTCGTCGACCGCGGCCTGCACGGTCCAGCGCCCTTCGCCGGAGTCCGACACGCGGCCGCCGAACTTGGCCAGGGTCGGGTCGGCGCGCAGCGCGCTCGCGCTCAGATCGAGCAGCCACGAGCCGATGACGCTGCCGCGGCGCCACACCTCGGCTACGCGCGCCAGATCGATGTCGTAGCGGTAGCGCTCCGGATGGCGCAGCGGCGTCGTCTCGGCGTCGACCTTACCCCGGTGCTTGCCGACGGCCGCGCCGTGCAGGATGTTGAGCCCTTCGGCATAGGCCGCCATGACCCCGTATTCGATCCCGTTGTGCACCATCTTGACAAAGTGGCCCGCGCCGTTCGGCCCGCAATGCAGGTAGCCGTTTTCCTCGGGCGAGGCCGCTCCCTCGCGCCCTGGCGTGCGCGTCGCCGCCTCGACCCCGGGCGCCAGCGCGCGAAAGACCGGCTCGAGCCGCGCGACCATCTCCTTCTCGCCGCCGATCATGAGGCAGTAGCCGCGCTCGGCGCCCCACACCCCGCCGCTCACGCCGACGTCGACGTAGTGCAGTTTTTTCGCGGCCAGTGCGGCGGTGCGGCGCAGGTCGTCGTGATAGTAGGAATTGCCGCCGTCGATCACGCAATCGCCCGGCTCGAGCAGCGGCGCGAGCTGATCCAGCACCGGGTCGACCGCGGCGGCCGGCACCATCAGCCACAGCGCGCGCGGCTTGGCCAGGCTGGCGACGAAGTCCTTGAGCGCGGTGGTGCCGCGCGCGCCGGCCTGCTCGAGCGGGCGCACCGCTTCGGCGTGAGTGTCGTACACCACGAGCTCATGGCCCGCCTCGAGCAGGCGCCGCACCATGTTGGCGCCCATACGTCCCAAACCGATCATTCCGAGCTGCATATCCGTTCTCCTGGGTAAATGCTTATGCCCGCATGCGGCGCGCTCAGCCCGCCTGCATCTGCCGCAGACCGTAGATCGCCGCGCCGAGCAGCGCCGCGCGCGTCGCGATCACGTGCACCGGTATGCCTTCGAGCATCTGAGCGAAGCGCCCTTTGTTGACGAAGGCCTGCGCAAAGGCGCCATCTTCGAGCTGCGGCAGGATGCGCGGCGCAATGCCGCCGCCGATGTAGACGCCGCCGGTGGCGAGCACCTTGAGCGCCAGGTTGCCCGCTTCGGCGCCCAGGATCGAGACGAAGCTGCGCAGCGTGAGCTCGCACAGAGGGTCGCCCGCCGGCTGGCGCAATGCGGCCTGGACGATGAGCGGCGTGCGATCGGAGGCCTGCGCAAGCTGCGCGGCGAGTGCGGGCGACTGCGCCGCGCGCCAGGAATC
>JBOIFB010000358.1:0-2643 GCA_050741415.1 Burkholderiales bacterium
GACGCCTCCGGCGAGGCCCTCCGTCCAGCTGCGTGCGTCCTGCTCGCGTGCCGCGTCCCGCGCCACCTCCCGGTATTGCGCGCTCAGGTCCCGCTGCGCGACGTGCGGGCGCGCAAGATCCTCGATAAACTTGCTGATGCTGCCGCGGCCCACCACCCGGTGCAGCCCTTCGTAGACGGCATCGTCGATCATGATCGTGAGTTTCTTCGCCATCGCCGGCCTCCGTGCCGATACGTGTAATTATACGTATGGACCCGCCAAGGTGACAGGCCCCGGTTTTCGGCGAAAATGGGGTCTGACCCCGTTTTCGAATTCCGCATGCCGTCAAAACCGGAAAACGTTTTTACCGTCGCTCACCGCGTCAGCGAGGAAGACCGCACCCACGCCAACCTCCACCGCGGCGGGATCCTGTGGTTCACCGGCCTCTTGGGCGCGGGCAAGAGCACCCTCGCGATCGACCTCGGCTTCTCGCACGAGGACCGGAGCGAGAAGAAAAATGGAGTCAGACCCCGGTTTTCCGCTACATTTTGCTTGTCATGGCACCGGTGGTACGCTATTCGCCATGAAACCGCTTTCGGTTGCCGAAATCCTCGAACTGCCCGTGGCCGAGCGCATTCGGCTGGTTGAGCTGATCTGGGACAGCATCGCCGCGGTACCGGAGTCCGTAACGGTGTCCGAAGAGCTGAAGGCTGAGCTTGAGCGGCGACTTGCCGAGTTTGAAGCCAATCCTGAGGCCGGCTCTCCCTGGGAAGAAGTGCGCGAGCGCATCGTTCGGGGTAAATGGCGTACCGGCTAACGGTCTCGGATCGCGCGGCTCTCGAGATCGGCGAGGCTTATGAGTGGTACCAGGACCAACGTCGCGGTCTTGGCATCGATTTCCTTGAAGCGCTCGATGTGCAGTTCCAGGCCATCATTCAGTCGCCGCAGCTGTACGCTCAGACACAGCAGGGCATTCGTCGTGCGTTGCTTCGGCGATTTCCGTATGGAGTGTTCTACGCGTCCAAGGGAGACATCGTCTCCGTTCTCGCCGTGGTGCGCACCTCACGCAGTCCGCGCCGGTGGCCCCTTCAATAACGCGGCACGCTAACCGTGTGGCGAGTTCCGCAGCGCCGAGAGCGCGGCGAAATCAGGGACAGGCCTCGATCTTCCTTCCAGAAGATCACTTACTTGAGGCTTGAAATCGGAGTCTGTCCCCGGTTTTCGGCGAAAATGGGGTCTGACCCCGTTTTCGAATTCCGCATGCCGTCAAAACCGGAAAACGTTTTTACCGTCGCCCACCGCGTCAGCGAGGAAGACCGCACCCACGCCAACCGCCACCGCGGCGGGATCCTGTGGTTCACCGGCCTCTCGGGCGCGGGCAAGAGCACCCTCGCGATCGAGCTCGAGCGCGCCCTCTTCGCGCGCCGCTACCAGGTCTATACGCTCGATGGCGACAACGTGCGCCAGGGCCTCTCGGCCGACCTCGGCTTCTCGCACGAGGACCGGAGCGAGAACATCCGCCGCATCGGCGAAGTCGCGGCCCTCTTTGCCGAGGCCGGCTTCGTCGTCATCACCGCGTTCATCTCGCCCTACCGCGCCGACCGCGAGCGCATCCGCGCCGCCCACCCGGAATACTTCAACGAGATCCACATCAGCGCCCCGCTCGCCGTGTGCGAGGCGCGCGACGCGAAGGGCCTCTACCGCCGCGCCCGCGCCGGCGAGCTGAAAGATTTCACCGGCGTCTCCGCCCCCTACGAGCCGCCCGCTGCCCCCGAGCTCGATGTGCAAAGCGGCGCAAAGCCGGTCGAAGCCTGCCTCGCCGACCTGCTCGGCTTCGTCGAGCGGCGCCTTTCGCTCAAGTAAGGGGACAGACCCCGATTCTTCTTGGTTTTGCTTTTCGGGGTCTGTCCCCAGTAGTAACGGGGGCTGTCCCGGTGTGCATGTAGCCACGAGCTGGTATGATGTGACTACATCACGCTTGATTCAAGCAGAGGCCGGCCATGCGCGTATCAGTGCGCGAGCTGAAGACCCATCTTTCGAAGTACCTGAAACTGGTGCAGGGCGGCAGCGAGCCGCTCATCATCACTTCGCGCGACACCGCGATGGCCAAGCTCAGCGCCGTGCCTGACGCCGATGCGCCCAAGCTGCGCCAGCTCGCCCAGCAGGGGACGCTGCGCTGGAACGACAAGAAACCGAAGGGGGGTCGGCTACGCCCGAAAATCGCCGGGCGGACCGCCGCGTCCCGGATTGTCGAAGACCGCGGATGATTCTTTACCTCGACACGTCGGCGCTGGTCAAAGCGTACGTGACCGAGGACGGCAGCGCCGCGGTGCTCGCTGCAATGAACAAAGCTGACGCGGTCGCGACTCACCTAATCGCCTTTGTCGAGACCAACGCGGCGTTTGCGCGCCTGTTCCGGGAGCGCGTGCTGAACGAGAAGCAACGCGACGCGCTCAAGCTGGAGTTCGCCCGCGACTGGGAAAATTACATCCAGGTCGGGGTAGACGAAGCGCTCGTGCGGCGCGCTTCGGACCTGGTCGAAGCGTTTGCGCTGCGCGCCTACGACGGCGTGCATCTGGCAGCGGCCGACTTGCTGCTCAAGCAGTCCGGGGTCGGTGTCGGCTTCGCCTGCTTCGACCGCAAGCTCAGCCGCGCCGCCGCGGT
>JBOIFB010000359.1:0-2642 GCA_050741415.1 Burkholderiales bacterium
ATCCCAGGGGCCGCGCGTGAGCTCGCTCGACTGATAGCGCTGCGGATCGAGCGCGGCGTAGGCGCTGGAGTTGGATGCGGACATGGCCGGAGCGCGCCGATTCTAATATATGCGCGGCGAGCGCCATTTTTGTGGCAATCTGCCGCCTGAAGGAGTGCCTGCATCATGAAGCGCATCGCCGCGCTGCGCGGCGCCGGGCACTGAGCTGCGCACATGCGCTTGCCGCTGGTCGTCCTGTTTACGGTTCTCAATCACCTGGCCTATTCCGGCAGCCGGGTGACGGTCTCGCTGTTCGCGCTGCACGAGGGCGCCAGCGCGCTCGCGGTCGGCGTTCTGATGTCGCTGTTCGCGCTGCTGTCGATGCTGATCTCGGTGCCGGTCGGCCGCCTGGTCGACCGCATCGGCGTGTTTCGACCGATCGCCGCGGCAGCCGTCTCCGTGTTCTGCGGGCTGCTGCTGCCTTTCGCCTGGCCCGACCTGCGCGCGCTGTTCCCTGCCGCGCTTCTGATCGGCACCGGCTTCGGCGTGTACTTCGTGGTGATCAACAACATGGTCGGCGCGCTCGGCGGGCCAGCGGACCAGGCGCGCAACTTCAGCTGGCTGGCGCTCGGTTTCTCTACCGGCGGCTTCTGCGGCCCGATGCTGGCGGGGTTCTCCATCGACTCGGTCGGCTATCGCGCCGCCCTGGTGGTGCTGGCGGCGTTTCCCGCGATCGCGCTGGTGCCGTTCGTCATGCGGCGCGATCGCCTGCCGCAGGGCCATCGCGGCCTCGGCATGGTGTCGCCCGGCGGGCTGCGCGTATTGCTGCGCGAGCCGCGGCTGCGCGCTGCGTTCCTGGTGAGCGGCCTGCTGGCGATGGGATGGGATCTGTTCAGCTTCGCGATGCCGATCTACGGCACGCGCATCGGCCTTACCGCGACCACGATCGGCGTGGTGATGGCCGCATTCGCGGGCGCGACATTCACCGTTCGGCTGACGATGCCGGCGTTCGCGCGCCGCGTGAAGGAATGGAACGTGATCAGCGCGGCGCTGCTGATCGCCGGCGCTTCGTTCCTGCTGTTTCCGCTCGGGCGCGGCCTGCCGGCGCTGATGTCGCTCTCGTTCGTGCTCGGCTTGGGTCTGGGCTGCGCGCAGCCGATGCTCATGGCGCTGCTCTACGCGGCCTCGCCGCCCGGACGCCAGGGGGAGGTGGTCGGCGTACGCACCATGATGCTCAGCACGAGCAGCACTCTGCTGCCGCTGGTGTTCGGTGCCCTCGGCGCGGTGCTCGGCATGGCGCCGGTGTTCCTGGCGATGGCGGCGGGCATGCTCGGCGCCGGCTGGCGCGTGCGCGTGCGCCTGCGCTGAGCCTGCGATCGAAAAGGGAGGCGGAAAACGGGGCTTGCGGCCGCGCGGCTCGGGCGCCGCGGCGGCGGCTGCCGGAGGCCTTGCCCCCGGCAGCAACCATAGCTCGTGAAGTTATTTCAGGTGCTTGCTGACCAGCTTGGTCATTTCGAACATCGACACTTGCGACTTGCCGCCGAACACCGGCTTGAGTTTGTCGTCGGCGTTGATCATGCGGCGGTTCTTCTTGTCCTGCAGGCTGTTGCGCTTGATATAGGCCCAGATCTTCTTGGTCACTTCGGTGCGCGGCATTGCGCTGCCGCCGATCACCGCCGCGAGCATCGCGCTCGGATTCATCGGCTTCATGAATGCCGCATTCGGCTTACGCTTCGCTGCGGATTTTTTCTTCGCTGGTTTCTTCGCGGCCTTCTTCTTTGCCATCGTCATCTCTCCTCTGAGCGATTCGGAACTTTTGTTCGATCGGAACTTCCTCCCGCTGTCCAACAGCAGGTGACGAGAAGATGCCGAATCCCGGCGAGCATGTCAACGTCTTTCAGGGGGAAATGCCGACTTTCATCGCACGATCTTGCGCGCGATCGCATCGAACCAGGTCTCGAGTGTGCGTGCGTGGAGCTCGACATCGAGCGCGAATGCCCAGTGCAAGTCGCCTGCCAGCCGGCGCAGCTTCGAATCGGAAACTGCATGCCCTCCCCGCCCAACTCCCCGTAAGACAAGCCAAAACTGTCGCCGCCTGGAGACAGCCGGCGCCTCGAGCAGAATGTCCGGCGCGATCAAACGCGCGCTCCGACAGCACTTCCACCGCGCCGATGCCGCGGCCGCATCCGTAGACTCCTCGCATGGCCGGGATTGTAGAATGGCGGGCCATGAAATTCTCGCAGCTGAGGCAGGAATACATGCACGCCGGGCTGTCGGAAGCCGACGCGCACGCGGACCCGCTGGAGCAGTTTCGGCGCTGGTTCCAGGCGGCGCTCGACGCGCAGCTGCCGCTGCCGAACGCGATGACGCTGGCCACCGTGACGCCCGAAGGCGCGCCCTCGGCGCGCGTGGTGCTTCTCAAGGGCATCGAGGACGGCGCGTTCGTGTTCTTCACCAACTACGAGAGCCGCAAGGGACGCGAGCTCGCCGCGCACGCCGGCGCCTGCCTGGTGTTCCTCTGGTCGCAGCTCGAGCGCCAGGTGCGCATCGACGGCCGCGTCGAGCGCGTCCCCGTGCAGGAATCCGACGCGTACTACGACACCCGCCCGCTGGGCGCGCGCCTGTCGGCCTGGGCCTCGGCGCAGAGCTCGCCGGTGCCAGAC
>JBOIFB010000360.1:0-2634 GCA_050741415.1 Burkholderiales bacterium
CGCCAGCCCTCGATCGAACTTCACCGGATCGAGCCGCGGTCCTTCGCCTTCGACGTAGCTGACGTGCTGACCCAGCGCGTGCGGGATGACCAGAATGTCGGAGAACAGGATCGCGGCATCGAAACCTAACCGATCGATCGGTTGCAGCGTTGCTTCGGCGGCCAGCTTCGGGGTCAAGCAAAGGTCGAGAAATGTCCCGGCTCGCTTACGCAGCTCGCGATACTCCGGCAGATAGCGTCCCGCCTGCCGCATCATCCAGACCGGCGGAACTTTCTGCTGTGCCCCCGCGAGCACTTTGCCGATCGAGTTCTGCACGATTGCGTCCGCCATCACGCTTTCACCTCTAAGACTAAGATTCTTATTGTAGTGACTGTTACGTGGTGGATTGGACTCATACATCGGCGTCCACACGCCGTTCACGGCTTACGCCGCTATCCCCATTGTGCGGGACCCATGCTGTGGAAGGTCCATAATTGTAGATTGTTCAGGTATTTCAATGGGTAATACCGAGATAATTGCGGGGATAAATCGGCCAGATTCATTTCCATGTCATTCTAGCTGTGCCCGGCTTTTATTGTCCCGAAGGCCAGCGATGTGGAACCCCGTGCAGCGATGAGGCGCTCGCGCTTGCACCGGGCCTGAAGGCGTGGCCTCCTCCCGTTCGATCCACAGGTCATACAGCCGTTCTCCATGCCCTCGCGCAGTTCCAGCTATTTTCATCTGCACCTGATTTCCGACGCAACCGGCGAGACGTTGCTCACGGTGGCGCGCGCGGCGGCTGCGCAATATTCCAACGTGTCGCCGGTCGAGCATATCCATCCGCTGGTGCGCACGGCCAAGCAACTCGAACGCGTCATGGACGAGATCGAGGAATCGCCCGGCATCGTGCTCTATACGCTGCTCGAGCGTAACCTCACGGACAAGCTGGAAGACAAGTGCAAGGCGCTCGGCGTGCCGTATCTTTCGATTCTCGGTCCGGTGCTCGGGCTGTTCCAGGCCTACCTCGGCGGCGAGACCAAGCCGCGCGTCGGCGCGCAGCACGTGCTCAACGCCGAATACTTCAAGCGCATCGACGCGTTGAACTACACCATGCTGCATGATGACGGCCAGCATACCGACGAGCTGGAGCAGGCCGACGTCGTTCTGGTCGGCGTGTCGCGCACCTCGAAGACGCCGACCTCGATCTATCTCGCCAACCGTGGCGTGAAGACTGCGAACGTGCCGCTGGTGCCGGGTGTGACGCTGCCGCCGCAGCTCGACACGCTGTCGCAGCCGTTGATCGTCGGCCTGACCGCGAGCCCCGAGCGCATCGTGCAGATCCGCCAGAACCGCCTGCTCGGTCTCAAAGCCGAGCACGACGCCGACCAGTACGTCGACCGCCAGGCGGTGGCCGAGGAGATCACCTTCGCTCGCAAGCTCTGCGCCCGACACAACTGGCCGCTGATTGACGTGACGCGCCGTTCGATCGAGGAAACCGCGGCGGCGGTGCTCGGCCTTCTCGCCGATCGCCGCCGGCAGCCGGTGGCGTGAGGGAGCGAGTGATATCCGTGTCGCGTTATACGCTTGTCGTATAGCTCGATGCGAGATACACTGTCGCATGATCAGGTCCTTCCGCGACCGCGCCACGCAGCAGCTTTGGATGGGCTCGTTCGTGAAGCGTTTCAGCGGGCTCGAAAAGCAGGCTCTGCGCAAGCTCGATATGCTTCATACCGTGCGCGACTTGACCGACCTGAGGGCGCCGCCGGCCAATCGGCTCGAGACGCTCGTCGGAGATCGTCGCGGCCAACATTCGATAAGAATCAACGACCAATGGCGTATTTGCTTTATTTGGACCAAGGAGGGTCCAGCCGATGTCGAAATCGTCGACTACCACTAAGGGCGTCGCAACGCCGCATCGCGTGACCACCCATCCGGGCGAGGTACTCAGCGAGGAGTTCCTTCATCCGCTCGGCATGTCGGTCAACGCACTGGCGCTGGCGCTGCGGGTGCCGACAACGCGGATCGGCGCCATCGTCAAAGGCGAGCGCGCGGTCACGGCGGATACGGCACTGCGACTGGCGCGGTTCCTTGGCACCAGCCCGGAATTTTGGATGAATCTTCAAGCCATGCACGATTTGACCAAGGCCCGGCAGCAAAGCGGCACCGCCATCAAACGCGATGTGCGGCCGCGTGCAGCCTGACGGGTGGGTGAACGTGATGCCGCTCTGGCTCGCTGAACAGCCGCTGGTGCTCGCCTCGCAGAGCGCGAGCCGGCGTGCGCTGCTGGAGGCGGCGGGCGTGCCGGTCGAGATCCGCCCGGCCGACATCGACGAGCGCGGCATCGAGGAGCGCGCCGGGCATTCCGATCCGGGAAAGGTCGCGGCGCTGCTGGCGCACGAGAAGGCGCGCGCGGTCGCGGGCCTGATGCCGGGGCGGCTGGTGATCGGCGCCGACCAGACTTTGGCGCTGGGCGAGCGGCGCTTCTCCAAGCCGAAGGATCGCGCCGCCGCCGCCGATCAGCTCCGCGCGCTGCGCGGCGCGACGCACGCGCTGCATTCCGCGGTGGCGGTGGCGCGTGGCGGCGATATCGTGTTCGAGTGCCTCGACGTGGCGCGGCTTTCGATGCGCGCGTTTTCCGAAGACTTCCTGCAACAC
>JBOIFB010000361.1:0-2625 GCA_050741415.1 Burkholderiales bacterium
GCTACGGGCCCCGGGCGGGGCGACGCGCGGCACGGGCTTCCTGCTCGCCGGCGCCGGGGCGCGCTTCGCGCAACCGATTGCGGGCGCGGTGTCGCTGCAGGGCGGGCTGCGCTACGAGGGCAGGTACCAGAGCAACAGCTTCGAGCGGCAGTTCGACCAGGAGGCGATGGCCGGCTACGGCGGGCTCACTGTGCTGCGCGGCCAGGACCTGTACCGGGCGAACGTTTCCTACGCCGCGCTGGCGCTCGACGCGAGCGGCTACCGGAATATCTCCGCTCTGGGCGGCGAGTGGCAGCGCCAGCTGGACGAGCTCAACACGTTTTCCCTCTTCGCGCAGTACGCCGCGCTGGCCTACCCCGCGGACCCGGCGAGCGACACGGACCTGACCGCCCTCGGCGCCGGCTGGCGGCGCGCGCTCGTGCAGAGCTACCAACCGGTCGTACAGCTGCAGGCCATCTACGGGCGCGAAAGGAGCTCGGCCTCGCCGCTGCGCGACGATCTCTCGCGCGACCTGTACTCGCTGCGCGCCGGGGTCAGCACCACGCCCTGGGCGGGGTGGGGCCTGTCGGGCGGGCTGAGCTACACCGCGAGCCGCTTCCTCGCGCCGGATCCGTCGTTGAACGTCACCCGCGACGACGACGGCTTCGGGCTGGAGGCCGGACTTTCCTACCGCTGGTCGAGGCAGCTGACGCTGCGCGCCGACTACCTGCACGCGGACAACCGCTCCAGTCTCGAAGCGTACAAGTACAGCCGGAACGTGCTGACCCTGCGCATGCACTACGACATCCGCTGACGGGCGGCCGCGTTTGCAGCGCTTACAATTGGAGCTTTCCGCCCGAGGAAACCCGATGCGATTCGAAGGCAGCTCCGAGTACGTTTCCACCGACGACCTGACGCTCGCGGTCAACGCGGCCATCGCGCTGCAGCGCCCGCTGCTGGTCAAGGGCGAACCGGGAACGGGCAAGACCATGCTCGCGCTGCAGGTCGCCAAGTCGCTCGGCGTGCCGCTGCTCGAGTGGCACATCAAATCGACCACCAAGGCGCAGCAGGGGCTGTACGAGTACGACGCGGTCAGCCGCCTGCGCGACTCGCAGCTGGGCGACGAGCGGGTGCACGACATCCACAACTACATCGTCAAAGGCATGCTGTGGCAGGCCTTCTCCGCGGACGAGCCGGTGGTGCTGCTGATCGACGAGATCGACAAAGCCGACATCGAGTTCCCGAACGACCTGCTGCGCGAGCTCGACCGGATGGAGTTCTACGTCTACGAGACGCGCGAGCTGATCCGGGCGAAGCGGCGCCCGGTCGTGTTCATCACCTCGAACAACGAGAAGGATCTGCCCGACGCCTTCCTGCGCCGCTGCTTCTTCCACTACATCCGCTTCCCGGACAAGGAGACGATGGAGAAGATCGTCGCGGTGCACTTCCCGGGACTGAAGAAATCGCTCCTGCGCGAGGCGATGGAGGTGTTCTTCGAGATGCGCGAGGTGCCCGGGCTGAAGAAGAAGCCCTCCACCTCCGAGCTGCTCGACTGGCTGAAGCTCCTGCTGGCGGAGGACATCTCGCCCGAGGCGCTGCGCTCCAACGATCGCAAGACCATCATCCCGCCGCTGCACGGCGCGCTGCTCAAGAACGAGCAGGACGTGCACCTGTTCGAGCGGCTCGTGTTCATGTCGCGCGCAAAGGCCTAAATCATGCAGACCCTGCTCCAGCTCTACTTCGCCCCCGGTGCCTGCTCCTTCGTGCCCCACGTCGCCCTGGAGGCGATCAAAGCCGCCGGCGGCCCGGATTTCGAGCCGAAGCTCGTCAAGCTGCACAAGGGCGAGAACAAGACGCCCGAGTACCTGGCAATGAACCCGAACGGCCAGGTGCCGGTGCTGGTGGCCGACGGCAAGCCGCTCAATCAGATCGTCGCGATCTGCGACTATCTCGACCGCAGCTTCCCCGCGGCCGGGCTGCTGCCGACCGAGTCCTGGGCGCGCGCCCAGGCGCTGTCGCGGCTGGCGTGGATGAACAACTCCGCGCACCCCACCTTCACCCATTTCTTCCGGCCCGAGAGCTTCGCCGCGGGCGAGGACGCGCGGGCGGACGTGCGCAAGAGCGCCGTGCAGCGCTTCCGCGCATGCCTGGAGCGCATCCAGGGCTGGATCGCGGGCGCCTCGCCCTACTGGCTGGGCGCGCGCATCGGCGTGCACGACGCCTACGCCTTCACTCTGCTGCGCTGGGGCGGCTACGCGGGCATCGACCCGGCCTCGCTGCCGGGCTACCGCGCCTACGTCGAGCGCGTGATGCAGGCGCCCCCGGTGGCGGCGGCGCTCGAGCGCGAGCGAATCAAGCTCGATACCTACAAGGCGGCCTGAAGCCTCGTGCTGATCGACTTCTTCCTCAAGCTCAAGAGCCACAAGCTCCCGGTCTCGATCAAGGAGTACCTGACGCTGCTCGAGGCGATCCAGAAAGGCGTGATCGGCCCCTCGGTGGACGACTTCTACTACCTGTCGCGCTCGGCGCTGGTCAAGGACGAGGCGAACTTCGACAAGTTCGACCGCGCCTTCGCCGAGTTCTGGCAGGGCGTCGAGACGATCCCCGGCATCGAGGCGCAGATCCCGCTCGAGTGGCTGCTCAAGC
>JBOIFB010000362.1:0-2613 GCA_050741415.1 Burkholderiales bacterium
GCGCCAGGTGCGCATCGACGGCCGCGTCGAGCGCGTCCCCGTGCAGGAATCCGACGCGTACTACGACACCCGCCCGCTGGGCGCGCGCCTGTCGGCCTGGGCCTCGGCGCAGAGCTCGCCGGTGCCCGACCGCGCCTCGCTCGAGCGCGCGCTCGCCGACGCTGCGCGCCGCCACGGCGACAAGCCGCCGCGCCCGGCGCACTGGGGCGGCTACCGCGTGATCCCCGCGGCGATCGAATTCTGGCAGGGGCGTCCCGACCGGCTGCACGACCGGCTGCGCTACCGCCCGCATGGCAGCGACTGGACCATCGAGCGTCTCGCTCCCTGAGCCGGTGCTCGCCTTCCTGCGGCGCAGCGGACTCGCGGCGCGAGGCGAGGCGCCGGCGGCAGGAGTGCTGACGGGCGGCGTGTCCTCCGACATCTGGCGCGTCGAGCTCGCGCGCGGCGCGCTGTGCGTCAAGCGCGCGCTGCCGCGCCTGCGGGTGGCGCAGCGCTGGGAAGCGCCGATCGAGCGCAATCGCTTCGAGCGGCGCTGGATCGAGACCGCCAACCGCATCGTACCGGGCGTCGCACCGCGCGTGCTCGCGTCGGACGACGCCGCCGGCTGCTTCGCGATGGAGTATCTGGGCGGCCTGCCGCTGTGGAAGGCCGAGCTCGCCGCCGGGCGCGCCGACGCGGCCTTCGCGCGCGCCGTCGGCGAACGCCTGGCGCGCATCCATGCCGCGACCGCGGGCGACGCGAAGATCGCGGCCGAGTTCGCCACCGACGCAAGCTTCTACGCCATCCGGCTCGAGCCCTATCTGGTGGCGACCGCGCGCGCCCACCCGCAGCTCGCCGCACCGCTCGAAGCCCTTGCGGCGCGCACCGCGGGCACGCGCGCCGCGCTGGTGCACGGCGACGTCAGCCCGAAGAACATCTTGGTCGGTCCGGCCGGCCCGGTGCTGCTCGACGCCGAGTGCGCCTGGTACGGCGACCCGGCGTTCGACCTCGCGTTCTGCCTCAACCACATGCTGCTCAAGTGCCTGTGGGTGCCCGCCGCGAGCGAGAGCTTTCTGCAGAGTTTTGATTCTCTCTATGGGGCTTACCTCGAGAAATGCTCCTGGGAAGATCCTTCCCTGCTCGAATTCCGTGCGGCCTCGCTGTTGCCCGGCCTGCTGCTGGCGCGGGTGGACGGCAAGTCGCCGGTCGAGTACGTGACCGAGGAAATGCAAAAGGAGCGCGTGCGGCGCGTCGCGCGCGCGCTGATCGAGGCGCCGCCGTCCCGCCTGCACGAGGTGCGTGAAGCATGGCGAAGATCCTGAACGTGCGCGGCCGGCGGGTGTGGGACTCGCGCGGCCGGGCGACGGTAGAGGCCGAGGTGGTGGTCGGGCGCGGCGCGACCCCGCTCGCGAGCGGGCGCGCGATCGCGCCCGCCGGCGCCTCGACCGGATCGGGCGAGGCGAAGAGCATCGACGTGCGCAAGGCGGTCGAGCACGTCAATGGCATCATGCGCAAGGCGCTGCTCACCGCCCGGGTCGAAGACCAGGCCGCGATCGACCGCAAATTGATCGAGCTCGACGGCACGCGCGACAAGGCGCGCCTGGGGGCGAACGCGATCGTCGCGGTGTCGCTCGCCTGTGCGCATGCCGCGGCCGCGGCGGCGAAGAAGCCGCTCTGGCGCTATCTCGCCGGCAACAAGCCGGTCGCGCTGCCGGTGCCGCAGATCCAGATCTACGGCGGCGGCGCGCACGCGCGCGGCCGCGTCGACATCCAGGACTACATGCTGGTATGCCCCGGCGCGGGCAGCTTCTCGGAGGCGCTCGAGTGGACTGCCGAGATCTACCGTGCCGCCGGCGCGCGCCTTGCGAAGCGCAACCAGCTCGCCGGCGTGGCCGACGAGGGCGGCTGGTGGCCCGCGTTCAAGTCGAACGAGGAAGGTCTCGCGGAGCTGGTCGGCGCGATCTCGGACGCCGGCTTGGAGCCCGGACGCGACTGCGCGATTGCGCTCGACGTCGCCGCGACCCAGCTCTGGCGCGCCGGACGATACCAGCTCTCGCTCGAGAACCGATCGCTCAGCGCCGAGCAGATGCAGGCCATGCTGCTGCGCTGGCTCGAGGCCTACCCCATCGTGTCGATCGAGGACCCGTTCGCCGAGAACGACGTCGCCGCCATGAAGGCCTTCACCAAGGCCGCCGGCGAGCGGGTGCAGATCGTCGGCGACGACTACTTCGTCACGAGCGAGCAGAAGCTGCGCGCCGCCGACGGCGCCTGCAATGCCGTGCTGCTCAAGCCGAACCAGATCGGCACCTTGACCGAAACCCTTGCCTGCTGGAACGCCGCGCGCGAGCTCGGCTACCGCGCGATCGTCTCCGCCCGCTCCGGCGAAACCGAGGACGTCTCGATCGTCCACCTCGCGGTCGGCTGGGGTGTGCCGCAACTCAAGGTCGGCAGCTTCTCGCGCTCCGAGCGCATGGCGAAGTGGAACGAGGGCCTGCGCATCGAGGAAGCCCTCGGCGGCAAGCAGCTCCTGTACCCCGCGCGGCGCCTGTTCGGGCGCGCAAAGACCCGATGACCCAGCGTTCTTCCGATTCCGACCTGCCCGCGCGCGGCGCCGTGCGCCGCCGCCTGCTGCGC
>JBOIFB010000363.1:0-2612 GCA_050741415.1 Burkholderiales bacterium
GATGTCGAACGCGACCACGCCGAGCAGCACCCCGGCCGTGAAGGAGAGGATGTAGTGCAGCCGGTCGCGGAACTTGAGCGCGAACAGCCCCCCGCCGAGGGTCGAGACGAAGGTCGCCAGCGCGAGCAGGACGGCGGTCATCGCCGCTAGCCCCTCAGCGCAGCAGCTCGTAGGCGCCGCCCTTTTCGAGCGCGCGCAGGTACGCGGGGCGGGCGTGGATGCGCTCGAGGAACCCCATCAGCTTCGGCCGACCGGCGTCGAGCCCGCCGCGCGCGGCCGCGGCCTCGAGCGGAAAGCTCATCTGGATGTCGGCCGCGCTGAACTCGGCGCCCGCGAACCAGGCCCGCGCGGCGAGCTCGCCTTCCATGTAGTCGAGCTGGCGCGCGAGGTTGGGCTCGACCATCGCGCTCCTGGCGCGGCGCGCGATCGCGCGCGCGACGGGGCGCGCGAAGAACGGCATCGGCCCCTTCTCGACGCGGTCGAATACCAGCTTCATCAAGAGCGGCGGCATCGCCGAGCCTTCGGCGAAGTGCATCCAGTAGATGTAGCGCAGCCGCTCGGGCGTGCCGGCAGCAGGGACCAGCCGCCCCTCGCCATAGCGCGCCGCGAGGTATTCCAGGATCGCGCCCGACTCGGCGAGCTTGAGATCGCCGTCCTCGATCACCGGCGACTTGCCCAGCGGGTGCACCGCGCGCAGCTCGGGCGGCGCGAGCATCGTCTGCGGGTCGCGCCGGTAGCGCTTCACCTCGTAGGGCAGCCCCAGCTCTTCGAGCAGCCACAGCACGCGCTGCGAGCGGGAATTATTCAGGTGGTGGACGACGATCGTCACAGGGGGATGGGCAAAGCGCGGGCGTTGATTATAGACTAGCCGCCATGCGCGTCCCCGCCGCCCGATCGCTCGAGGTCGTTCCGACCGCAACCGTCGGCGCCGAGGTGCGCGGGGTCGACCTGGCGCGGGCCGGCGCAGCCGAAATCGAGGCGATCAAACAGGCCTGGTACCGGTACGACGTGCTGGTGTTCCGCGGCCAGCGCCTGTCGGACGACGCCCTGCTCGCCTTCTCGCGCCACTTCGGCGCGCTCGATGCGCCGCCGATCCAGGGCGCGGGGCGCAAGTCGCCGCCGGGCTATCCCGACATCCTCGTGGTGTCGAACGTGCGCGACGGCAGCGGCGAGCCGATCGGCACGCTCGGCGACGGCGAGGCGGCCTGGCACACCGACATGAGCTACGCGCCGCTACCGCCCGACGCCTCGATGCTGTACTCGCTCGAAATCCCGAGCGCCGGCGGCGACACCTGCTTTGCCGGCATGAAGGCGGCGCTGGCGAAGCTGCCGGGCGCGCTCGCCGCGCGCGTCGCGGCGCTCGACATCAAGCACGACGGCACCTACGACTCGGGCGGCACCCTGCGCAAGGGGCTCGCCGCGACGGACGATCCGCGCAGCTCGCCCGGCACGCCGCACCCCGTGGTGATCGAGCACCCCGAGTCGGGTGCGCGCGCGCTCTACCTCGGGCGCCGGCGCAACGCCTACGTCATGGGCCTCGCGCCGGAGGAGTCCGAGCGCCTGCTCGACGAGCTGTGGTCCTACGTCGAGACCTCGGTCTACCGCCACAAGTGGGCGCCGGGCGACCTGGTGCTGTGGGACAACCGCAGCACCATGCACCGGCGCGACGCCTTCGACCCGGCCGCGCGGCGCGTCATGCACCGCACCCAGATCAAGGGCTCGGGCGCGCCGCGGCGCGCCGCGATCTGAGGGGAAGGCGCGGCGAAGCCGGCGCGCGCTCCGCGCCGGTCAGGAAAGCAGCACCAGGGCGAGACCGATCGCGGCGGGCAGCGCCTGCACGAGGAGGATCTTGCGGCTCGCGGTCGCCCCGCCGTACAGGCCCGCGACCAGCACGCAGGCGAGAAAGAAGATCTTCACCTCAGCACCCTCGGCGCCGAGCGCAAGGCCCCACACCAGGCCGGCGGCGAGAAAGCCGTTGTACAGGCCTTGGTTCGCCGCCAGCACCTTCGAGGCGGCCGCTGCTTCCCTGGTCTGGCCGAAAGCGCGCAGCCCGGCCGGCTTGTCCCACAGGAACATCTCGAGCACCAGGAAGTAGACGTGCAGCAAGACGACCAGGGCGACGACTGCGTCGGCGGCGAGGCTCATGGGCTCTCCTGCGGGGTCAGCGCGCCCTGGGCTTGCGCAAGGTCGGGTTGAGCCGGTCGATGTCGGCCTGGACCTGCTCGCGGCTGCGCTCGTAGACGATCTCGCGTCCCATCACGCTGCCGGCGTAGGCCATGCCGTTGCGCGTGGGCGTGAGCGTGCACTTGACGTTGTTGACGCCCTCGCCCAGCACCACCTCGATCGCGTTCGCGCGCTTGCTGAACACCACCACCTCGATGACCTGGCCGTTTTCCGTGCGCAGCTTGATTTTCTCCGGATTCATCGCCCTCTACTCCCTCGACAAAGTGCGCTCAGCCTGGCGGTGGCACGCCGTCGAAGAAATCCACCACCCCGCTTTCGAGAGAATACTCCGCGCCCACCACCAGCAGGCCGTCCGCCTGGATCAGCTGCTCGAGAATGCGCGAGCCGTGGCGCAGCTGGCCGGCCGAGGCGCGGATGTTGGCCCGCAC
>JBOIFB010000364.1:0-2597 GCA_050741415.1 Burkholderiales bacterium
GCCCGGCCGGGAGCAGCACTGCGGTGAGCGAGGCTGAGTATTCGGCCGGATCGAGCGCGAGAACTTCCAGACCCCAGGCGCGCACGGCACGCCGCGTCGCCTCCGCGTGCCGCCGGTGGCGTGCGAACACGTTCTCCAGCCCCTCCTCCTCAAGCATCGAGATCGCCTCGCGCAGCCCATAGAGCAGGTTCGTCGCCGGGGTGTAGGGGAAATAGCCGCTCCTGCCGCTCGCCAGCATTTCGTCCCACGCCCAGTAGCTGCGCGGCAAAGCGGCGGTCTTGGCTGCTGCGAGCGCCTTGGACGAGATGCAGTTGAAAGAAAGCCCCGGCGGCAACATCAACCCCTTTTGTGACCCTGCCACCGTTACGTCCACGCCCCATTCGTCGTGGTGGTATTCAATCGACGCAAGCGAAGAAATGGTGTCGACCATGAACAGCGCCGGGTGGCCCGACGCGTCGATCGCCTTGCGAACCTCCGCGATGCGGGAGACGACGCCGGTCGAAGTCTCGTTGTGCACCACGCAAACCGCCTTGATCTCATGCTTCGCGTCGGCGCGGAGCCGCTTCTCGATCGCGCCGGGATCTGCGCCATGGCGCCAGTCACCCGGAAGAAACTCGACTTGCAGCCCGAGCCGCGTCGCGAGGCGTTGCCACAAGGTCGCAAACTGCCCGGTCTCGGCCATCAAGACACGGTCGCCAGGAGAGAGAGTATTCACCAGGGCGGCTTCCCAGGCGCCTGTACCCGAGGCCGGATAAATGACCACCTCGCCCTGCTCGCTCCTGAAGACGCGCTTCATTCCGGCAAGAACCGACTTCCCCAGCCGCGCGAAATCCGGACCGCGATGGTCCATAGTAGGCAGGTCGATCGCGCGCAATATCCGGTCCGGAACGTTGGTTGGCCCTGGAATCTGCAAAAAGTGACGACCGGCGAGGCGTGGCATGAAACCTCCAAATTTGCATGCAAGAGATAACATTCTTCTCAACTAGAGGCTGCGGGGATAAAGCATTTCGCAGTACCTTTTGTATTTTGCATGCAAAATGCCTTAGGATGCAAGCATGGGATCGGTAGCCCCTCTCGGCATTCCCCGCGCAAGGCGGCCGCTGCACGAAGAAGCGATCGACCAGTTGCGCGATTTGATCGTGCGTGGAGAGCTGATGCCAGGATCGCGGCTGAACGAGCGTGTGCTTAGCGCGCGCCTAGGCGTCTCGCGTACGCCCTTGCGCGAAGCAATCAAGCTGCTTGCCACCGAGGGACTGGTTCATTTGCTGCCAAACCGCGGCGCGGTCGCGGCGCCGATCGAGCGAGAACGAATTCGCGAGACGCTCGCGGTGATGGGAGCGCTCGAAAGCCTGGCTGGAGAGCTTGCCTGCGCCCAGGCGAGCGACCAGGCCGTCGCCGAAATCCGCGCCCTGCACTTCGAAATGCTTGCAATGCATGCGCGCCGGGACCTTGACGGCTATTTTCGCCACAACCAGGCCATTCACCTCAAGCTCGTCGAGGCCTCGGGCAACGCGGTGCTTGCGCAGACCTACCGCCAGCTGAACGCGAACGTGCGCCGCGTGCGCTATATGGCGAATCTGTCGCCGGAACGCTGGGACGCGGCGGTGAAGGAGCACGAAGCGATCCTCGCTGCGCTCGCCGCGCGCGACGCTGCGCGGCTCAAGCGGCTGCTGCGCGACCATCTTTCAGCCAAGCTCGCCACGGTGCTCGAGGCGATCGGCCACAAGCAGCTAGCGTGAGCGCGCTCGCCGCACGCCTGCGCAAGGATGTCGACGGCGAAGTCCTGTTCGACGCCGCCAGCCGCGGCCGGTATTCGACCGACGCGTCGATCTACCAGATCGAGCCGCTCGGCGTCGTCGTGCCGCGTAGCGAGGAAGCGGCGCGCACGGCAGTCGCGATCGCGCTCGAGCAGGGCGTTCCCGTCTTGCCGCGCGGCGCGGGCACCTCGCAGTGCGGGCAGACGGTCGGCGCCGCGCTGGTGATCGACCATTCCAAGTACCTCAATCAGCTGCTCGCGCTCGATCTCGAGGCTCGAACCGCGCTGGTGCAGCCGGGCGTAGTACTCGATCAGTTGAACGCGAAGTTGCGCCCGCACGGACTGTGGTACCCGGTGGATGTGTCGACCAGCGCTCAGGCGACGCTCGGCGGTATGGCCGGCAATAATTCCTGCGGCTCGCGCTCGATCGCCTACGGCAACATGGTGCATAACGTGCTCGCGATCGATGCGTTCACCGCGACCGGCGAGCGGTGGCGCTTCGGGCCGATGGCGCAGGCCACCGGTCCGGCGCGATACCTCGACTTCGTCGCCAGGCTGCGCGCGCTGTACGAGCGCGAAAGAGATGAAATCGCGGCACGCTTTCCGAATGTGCTGCGCAAGGTGGCGGGATACAACCTCGACCACCTCGGCCCGCCGCATGCCAACGCGGCGCATCTGCTGGTCGGGTCGGAGGGTACGCTCGCGTTTTTCGAGCGGCTCGAGCTCAAGCTCGCGCCGCTACCGCCGGCGCGCGCGCTCGGCGTGTGCCACTTCCCGAAGTTCTACACCGCGATGGATCTGACCCGGCATATCGTCGAGCTCGAGCCGACCGCGGTGGAGT
>JBOIFB010000365.1:0-2562 GCA_050741415.1 Burkholderiales bacterium
CCCCAGGTTCGCGACTCCGGACGGCACGTGCCCGGTCGCCACATGCCTTCGCGCAGACTCCACATGCACGCGCTGGTCGTCGAAGAAGAAGTCCGGCTCGTAGGCGCGCAGGAACTCGCCCTTGTCCAGCCCGCCGAGAAACATCGCCTCGTCAATGCCGATATTCCACTGCATCAGCGTGCGCACGGCGCGCTCGTGCGCCGGCGCACTGCGGGCGGTGACCAGCGCGGTGCGCAGCCGCATCGGCACGTCGGTGCCGGCGGCTTGCTGCAGGCGGTGCAGGGCCTCGAGCAGCGGCTTGAACGGGCCCGGAGGCAACGGTCTTTCCACGTGCTCGGTTTCGTGGCGCGTGAACGCCGCCAGCCCGTCGGCCTGGAACACGCGCTCGGCTTCGTCCGAGAACAGCACCGCATCCCCGTCGAAGGCGATGCGCACTTCACCGGCATGGCGCTCCGCGGCCTGCGCCGAATCGGGATAGACGCGGGCCGCCGGAACCCTGGACTCGAGCGCGCTCATCACATCGGCTTCGTTCGCGGACAGGAAAAGATTCGCCTTGAGCGCATCCAGGTAGCGGTACGGCGTGCGCCCGCGCGTGAACACGCCGCGTTCGAGTTGCAACCCCGCGTGGCTCGCAGAGCGGAATACCCGCAGGCCGCTCACCGGATCGTTCTTCGACAGGATCACGACTTCGACCCGCTGCGCGCCGGGCGTATTGAACGCGAGCAGTTTCTTGACCAGCGGGAAAGCGACGCCGTTCTTGGCCGGCACGTCCAGGCGAGAGAGCTGCAGCGCCACGTATTCGCGCTCGCCACGCCGCTCGAACACGAGGTTCTCCTGCTCGAAGTCGAACAGCGCCCGCGAGGAGATCGCGACCACCAGCTTGCCGTCGAAGGACACCGTCATTTCGTCGCATTCTACCCGCGACAACCGTTTCGCTGAGACGAATTGCCCGGCACCGCGTGAACTCCGGCGCGGGTTACGACTGGCAGCTCTACGATACGGAACGCATGCAGCCCGTCATCCGCGGCGGCGTGGACGCGGTGTCGGTCAAGCACAACGACGGCAGCAGCGAAGGCTATCCGGCCCTGGGCTGGGGGCTGCAATACTCGCATCGTCGCTGGCAGCGCAGGGTCGAGCTGTTTCGAGCTGTTCCACAATCTCCTGGTTGGGAACGCACGCCGCCGCCGAGGATCAAGTCGGTCGATACGACCTGGCTGCTGGGACTCGGCTACGAATGGTGAACTTGCCCTCCGTTTAACACAGTTTGACGCTTGCGTCACGGCCTGCGGCGACTTCCGGCAAACGCGGCGCGCTATAACGCTGTACATGCAAAAGCATCTCGGAATTCTGGAAAGCGAAATTCCCCTGGGAGGCTTCGGCCGGCGGGTCACCCCGGCCGAGTGCGCGCGGCTGCGCGAATACGGCATCACCTGCAAGGAAACCTATATCGTCGTACGCTCCGCGGTCGACACGCCGCGGCTGGGGTATCTCTACGCGCCCTTGTACACCGCCGAGCGCTTCGCGCGCATCGACGTCCTGATCGGTTGAGCTTCGTTGCGCAAGCCCCGGAGCGGGTGAAGGGAATCGAACCCTCGTATGCAGCTTGGGAAGCTGCCGTTCTGCCATTGAACTACACCCGCGCACCCTGATTCTAATCAATCGGTACTGGCGTTGCCGGGCCGCGTGGCGGACCCTCCGGTCGATGTAGAATTTCACCCATGATCCAGGTGACCGTGAATGGCGCTACGCACCGCTTCGAGCGGCCGCTCGTCGTCGAGGAGCTGATCGCGCGCCTGGAGCTCGCGGGCAAGAAGATCGCGGTGGAGCGCAACGGCGAAATCGTGCCCAGGAGCGCGCACGCCGCGACGCGGCTGTCGGACGGTGACGCGCTGGAGATCGTCGTCGCAGTTGGCGGAGGTTGAGCATGGCAGAGCAAGACGCGCTGATCGTCGCGGGACGGTCCTACTCCTCCCGCCTGCTGGTCGGCACCGGCAAGTACAGGGATTTTGCCGAAACACGAAGCGCGATCGAAGCTTCGGGCGCGCAAATCGTCACCGTGGCGATCCGGCGCACCAACATCGGCCAGACTGCGGGCGAGCCTTCGCTGCTCGATTTTCTGCCGCCGTCGAAATTCACCTACCTGCCGAACACGGCCGGCTGCTACAACGCGCAGGACGCGATCCGCACCCTGCGTCTGGCGCGCGAGCTGCTCGACGGGCACAAGCTGGTGAAGCTCGAGGTGCTCGGCGATCCGCAATCGCTCTACCCCAACATGCCGGAGACGCTGACAGCGGCGAAGCAGCTGGTTGCGGAAGGCTTCGACGTGATGGTGTATTGCTCGGACGATCCGATTCAGGCCAAGATGCTGGAGGAGATCGGCTGCGTCGCGGTGATGCCGCTCGCGTCGCTGATCGGCTCCGGCATGGGAATCCTCAATCCGTGGAACCTGCAGCTGGTGATTGAGCGCGTCGGTGTGCCGGTGCTGGTGGACGCGGGCGTCGGCACCGCATCGGACGCCGCCGTTGCGATGGAGCTCGGCTGCGACGGCGTGCTGATGAACAC
>JBOIFB010000366.1:0-2560 GCA_050741415.1 Burkholderiales bacterium
CCTCCGACGAAAAGACGAGCGGCCAGTCGAAGGTGCCCCACTTGACCTCCAGCAGTCCGAGATCCCCGAGCGCCTCCGCCGCAACGGGCTCTTCGCTCTTTCCGAATCGGCGCAGCACGCTCTTCTCGTCGCGGGACACCCGCAGGCCCGCAAACGCGGCATCGCTCCGCTGCTCGAACTTTTCCGGCACGCCGAGCTTGTTCACCCAAGACGGCAGCGTTTCCGGCCCGTAGAGCTGGATCGTTTCGGGGCCCTGGCGCGCGTAGTGCCCGAGCCCCCTCTGTACGATCGCCGTCCTTCCCCCCACGTGCGACCAGGAGCGCTCGTTCAACTGCAGGCTCGCCACAACCGACTGCCACTTGAGCGGCGGGCCGGGTACGCGGTAGACCCCGCGCGCCGGAGACTCCAGCCGACCACTCGCCACGTAGTACGCCACCAAGTTCGTGGGGTACTCGTGCTCACGCAACCACGATGCCGACGCGACCAAGCCCGGTGGCAGCAGGCCACGCAGATGGTTTAACCTATCCTTTCTTTGCTCAATCATATTGAGCATTCTGTACAGATCTCAAACTTCACGCAAGTTTGAATAGACCCCGCTTCTAGTCAATCCCATTGAGCAAAAACGAAGACAGGAGAACCTATCAACCTGCTATGGCGACTTCCTTGGCGAATCGTCTGGCGGATCTAGCGCTTCGCATAATGAACTGTTTCTAATGAATAACTCCCGTGTGCGTCACCCGTCCTGGCGCATCCTCTGGCGCGTGGCTGGGCGCCTACTCCCTCTACTGTCCGTGCGACGCTGAGCCTCTCCCGCCGCCCCCTCCTCCCGTGCCTTCTGAATCTTGGCGAGCAGTTCCTCCGACGTGATCCCTGTTTTAGCAGCAGTTTGATTTAGAGTCCGTCGTTGCAAACTGTACTCGATTCCTTTGCGCCTGAGTTCGCGAGCGAATTCAGGCGCGCCGCGTAAACGGCCGGCGGCACGCCGCCCAGATCCTTCTTCGGCCGCTGCTCGTTGTAGTCCCGGCGCCACACCTCAATGAGTGTTCGCGCATGCGCCAGACTCGTGAACCAGTGCTCGTTCAAGCACTCGTCGCGCAGCCGCCCGTTGAACGATTCGACGTAGGCGTTCTGGTTCGGCTTTCCCGGCTCGATGAAGCGCAGGGCCACGTCGTTCTCGTGGGCCCAGATCGCCATCGCGCGACCGCAGAACTCCTTGCCGTTGTCCGAGCGGATCACCTTGGGCAGCCCGCGCTCGTGTTTGACCCTCTCCAAGACCCGCGTTACATAGGCCCCCGAGATCGCCGTGTCGGGCGTGATCGCCACCGACTCGTGCGTGGCATCGTCGAGCACCGTCAGGCACTTCAGCGATCTGCCATCGGCCAACCGATCAAACACAAAGTCCATGCTCCACACTTCGTTGGCGCCGCTGGGCCGGATGAGCGGCTGGCGGTCACAGAGCGCAACCTTCTTCCTCTTGCGCTTCTGCACCATCAGGTTCTCCTGACGGTACAAGCGTCTTACCCGCTTCAGGTTCACCAACCAGCCCGCCTGGCGCAGCCGCAGGTGAATCATCCGGTAGCCGTGGCGCCGGTGCCGATGCGCCAGCGCCACGATCCGCTCGCGCAGCTCCCCGTTGCCATCGTCCCTGCGCTCGTAGCGCAGCACGCTCGGACTCATGCCCGCGAGCTTCAACGCCCGGCGCTCGCTCATGCCTTTGCCCTGAGCAAACCGCACCAGCTCGCGCTTGGCTGGTACGGTCACCACTTTCGCCGCAGCGCCTCGCGGCTTACCTCCGCCTCCAGCAGCGTCTCGGCCAGGAGCTTCTTAAGCCGCGCGTTCTCTGTCTCCAGGTGCTTCAGCCTCTTCGCATCCGGCACCGACATCCCGCCGAACTTCGACTTCCAAAGGTAGTAGCTCGCCTCCGAGAACCCGTGCCGCCGGCACAGGTCCTTCACCGCCAGCCCCGCTTCAGCTTCCCGCAGAAATCCGATGATCTGCTCTTCCGAAAAGCGCTTCTTCATGCGCCCGATCTCCTCTGGTTGAAATCGGACTCCAAAGCATAACGCTACTAAATTCGGGGATCACGTCGGTAACGTGCAGCCGATATTTCTTTGCGCTGACGAAGACGTTGTGGATGTTTTACCTTAAATGATGTCTATCACGACGGCTTTTACGGTGAATTCGCAGGACGCGAGACGATCGCAAGTATGATCACGGGACTGTTCCATCGCGATGCCAGCAACCTCGCGTGGCGCGTGTCGAACGCATGTAGCGATGGTCGCATGGGCTTCACGCGCCACCGCTTTACCCACGCATCGAAGATTCCGGGCAGCGAAGGGCGACGGGTTGGCTTCGCGGGCATCAGTTGTTGTGTGCTCGAAGGAGATCGTATCTGCCGCTACCACGAGCTCTTTGAGCATTCCGGTTTTGGTGCAGCTCGGCTTTGACGACGAGCACATCCTTAAGTCGAGCAAGCGCTGGAATGGAAATTACCCCTTCAAGTGGGTCAGTTCTGCGTGGACGTCAACATGTTAATCGCATCCCTGGCCTTCGAGCAGGG
>JBOIFB010000367.1:0-2554 GCA_050741415.1 Burkholderiales bacterium
GGAGCTCGAGCTGATCGAAGGCAGCGCGGCGTCGATGCTCGCCCTGGCGGAGTCGCTTGTCGAGCCGATGGGCCTCGAGCTCGAAGCGTGCAGCAAGGCCGAGCAGGGCTATCGTCTGATCAAGCCGCGCGTCGCGATTCCGCGCAAGGCACAACCCCCGCGACTGCGGCGCGGAATGAGCGCCGAACAGGCGATGCTTGCCATCTTCGAACGCTGCCGCGCCCAGGTGCAGGCAAACGTGGCCGGGACGATGCATGCGCGCGATCCCGAGTTCCTGCACCAGCTGCGCGTCGGCCTGCGGCGCTTGCGTTCGGCTTTGCGCACGTTCGCGCCTCTCGTTTCGAAAAGCAGCGTGCGGCCCCTGACGCGCGAGCTCAAGGCGAACGTGGCGCAACTCGGCAGCGCGCGCGACTGGGACGTGCTCTACGCGCTGCTCTCGCAGCAGATCTCGCCGCCGGCCGCGCGCAGCGCGGACGTGGTTCGCTTGCTGAGGAAGGTGCGCACCAGGCGCAGCGCGGCGCGCGGGCAGGCGTGCGAAGCGCTTGCCTCGGCGGCGTTCTGCAAATTCCTGCTTCATTTCATGCGCTGGATGGAGCAGGCGCCGTGGCGCCGCAGCGCCCAGGCGCAGCGCGCTGTCGCGCAATCGGCGGGAGGGGTTGGCCAGCGCACGCTTGCGCGCCAGGAACGCAAGGCTTTGCGCCACGCGCAGAGCATCGATTGGGGCGATTCTGCGGCGCGCCACAGGCTGCGCATCCTCGTCAAGCGCTTGCGTTACGGCTGCGAGTTCTTCTCGGGCGCGCTTGCTCCCAAGGCCACGCAGCGCTACCTCGACCGGCTGGAGGCGGTGCAGGACGTTCTGGGCGAGCTGAACGACATCTCGGTTGCGGGCAGGCTGCTGGAGGAGCTTGGCAAAGCAGGCAATCCGGAAGGCATCGCGTACGTCCAGGGGTGGCTCGCGGCGCGCCAGAGTATCCTGGTCGCGCGGTTGGGCGTAGTCTGGCGCTCGTGGAAAAAGCAGGCGAAGTTTGATTGACCGAGGAGAAGAGAATGAAACATTGGGTTTTGACGGCAGGCGTAGCGCTCATCGTCTCGGCTTGCGCAGGCATCCCGAACGAAGAGGCCTTCAAGGCGAAGGTGAGCGCATGGCAGGGTCGAGACGTAAGCGACCTGGTCAAGGCGTGGGGCCAGCCCAACAGCACCCTGCATACGCCGGGCGGCGGAATGGTCTATACGTACAACAAAGGTGATCCCATCGCGACCTCGTGCTCGGTGGACTTCATCGCCGACGCCGCGCAGAAGATTAGCGCATGGCGTTACGCGGGTACGACCTGCCGCACGGTGTACTGAGGCAGCGATGATTCGCCGTGCCGTCCGAACCCGATAACGGCCTGGGCCGCAACGCCCAGCAGGAGGCTCTCAAGCGCGCGCCACCGACCACGGCGCACAGCGATTCTTTCGCGGTGCTTGCCATCGCGGTGCTCGGGGTGGTCTATGGCGACATCGGCACCAGCCCGATCTACGCGTTGCGCGAATGCTTCGCCGGCAAAAATCCGATCCCCGTCACACCGGAGAACGTGCTCGGGGTCCTGTCGCTGATCTTCTGGACCCTGCTGCTCGTCATCTCGCTCAAGTACATGGTCTACGTGCTGCGGGCGGACAACCGCGGCGAGGGCGGAATCTTCGCCCTGATCGCTCTGCTGCGCCCGGATCGCGACCAGGCCAAGTGGCGCCGGCGCGTGCTCATTCTGCTGGGCATACTGGGTGCTTCGATGCTCTACGGCGGCGCCATGATCACGCCTGCGATCTCGGTGTTGAGCGCGGTCGAGGGCTTGCAGGTCGCGGCACCCGGACTGCACGAGTACGTGATTCCGATCACCGTCGTGATTCTGTTTGCGCTGTTCGCAGTCCAGCGGCACGGCACGGCGGCGGTGGGCGCGGTGTTCGGGCCGTTGACGCTGGTGTGGTTCGCGGTGCTCGCGCTGCTCGGCGTGCGGGGCATTGTGCAGGCGCCGCAGGTGCTGCTCGCGGTCAACCCCTGGTACGCAGTCCGGTTCTTCCTCGACAACGGCTGGACCGGATACTTCATTCTCTACGCGGTCTTTCTGGTCGCCACCGGCGGCGAGGCGCTGTACGCGGACCTGGGTCATTTCGGCCGCAAGCCAATCCGGCAGGTCTGGTTTGCCTTCGTGCTGCCCGCCCTGCTGCTCAACTATTTCGGCCAGGGCGCGTTGCTGATCGCCGAGCCCGGCGCCAGCATCCATCCGTTCTTTCACCTGGCGCCCGTCTGGGGACTGTATCCGCTGATCATCCTCGCCACGGCGGCCACCTGTATTGCGTCGCAGGCAGTCATCACCGGCGCTTTTTCGCTCACGCGGCAGGCGGTGCATCTGGGACTGCTGCCGCGTCTGGTCGTCGCGCAGACCTCGGCCGACGCGCGGGGTCAGATCTACATGCCGGCGGTGAACTGGGTGCTCATGGTGGCGGCGATCGGCCTGGTGGTCGCTTTCCGCTCCTCGGGTAATCTGGCAGCCGCCTACGGCGTGGCGGTCAATTC
>JBOIFB010000368.1:0-2552 GCA_050741415.1 Burkholderiales bacterium
CCCTACGCGCACCGAACTGGCGCTCACCAGGCGGCATCTGCGCGAGATCGTGCGCTTCGCCGGCGAGCGCTGCGAGCTGATCGAGTACGGCAGCGGCGAGAGCGTCAAAACGCGCATGCTGATCGAACAACTCAGGCCTTCGCGCTACGTTCCGGTCGAAATCTCGGAGGCGGCGCTGCGCGATGCGGCGGCGCGTCTTGCGCGCGAATTTCCCTGGCTCGATATCGCCGCAGTAGTGGGCGATTTCTCGCGCCCGCTCAAGCTGCCGCTGCGCGGCGCGCGCAATGCACGCCGCCGGGTGGCCTACTTTCCGGGCTCGACCATCGGCAATCTGTCGCCTGCGGAGGCGGAAGGATTCCTGCGCATGACTCGCGCCCACGTGGGCGCGAGTGGCGCGATGCTGGTGGGCGTGGACCTGAAGAAGGATGCCAACGTGCTGCACGCCGCCTACAACGATGCCAAGGGTGTAACCGCGGCATTCAACCTCAATTTGCTGGCGCGCATCAACCGTGAGCTCGCCGGAGACTTCGATCTGCGGCGCTTTCGGCATTACGCCTTCTACAATGCCTCGCTAGGCAGGATCGAAATGCACCTCGTGTCGCTCGCGCGCCAGTGCGCGCGCGTAGGGCACAGCCGCTTTCGGTTCGAGGCCGGCGAAACGATCCATACCGAGAACTCCTGGAAGTATTCGATCGAGGAGTTCCAGGCGCTTGCGGCCGAGGCGGGTTTCCGCGCCGCGCGCGTATGGCGCGACCGCCGGGACCTGTTCTGCCTGCACGGACTGACCGCGGGCGGTTCGGACTAGGGATTGGTGACGACAATCGCGCCTGTCGCCGTGCTGTAGGTGAATTTGCGCACAGCGGCGGTGTCCAGGCGGTAGGTGTAGGTGCAGGTCGTGCCGCTCCCTTGCGCTCGGTAGTCGGTGGTGTCATTCGCCGGCGTGCTGATCGATGGCGTTGCGGCAAGCACGCCGTTCCAAACCTGGAGGCAGCGATTGGCGTTGACGTTGCTGTTGTTGCCGTTGGTCGACGACGGGTAGCAATTCGCGTTGAAATCGACATTGCTGGCGCCGAAGCCGGGCATGTTATCTTGGCCCGCGAATCTCATCACCTGGCAGTTGAGGAAGGCAAACGAAATCGCCGCGGCGAACGCGCTTGCCGTCTGCGCGACCGAAGTCTTGTAGGTGCTTGTGCGCATGTCGAAGAACTGCGGAACCGCGACCGCGGCGAGCACGCCGAGTATCGCGATCACGACCACCAACTCGAGTAAGGTAAACCCGTCCGGTTTCGGGTGGCAGCGGTGCCGCATCCGAGCTCGCCGGCGTCACGCCGCCCCGATGCGCGCCGTCGGACGGTGGCCGATGGCGCGCGAGATGCGGTCGGCGGCTTCTTTTACCAGCGGGCCCCATTGCGGCTTCATGCGTTCGGCCGGCGTAGACAGCGACAACCCGGCGATGAGCGCGCCGACGTCGTTGCGCACCCCGGCCGCGACGCAGCGCACTCCGATCTCCGCTTCCTCGTTGTCGGACGCGTAACCCTGGCGCTGAATGCGCTCGAGGTCCCGTTCGAGCAGAGCGATGCTGCTCAGCGTGTTGCGCGTGTGCGGCGCGAGGCCGGTGCGCTTGGCGTAGTCGCGCAGCCTCGCAAACCCGTCCTCGAGCAGAAACAGTTTGCCTGCGGCGGTGATGTGCAGCGCCGCGCGCGCACCGATCGCGTGCACGATGCGCATCGCCGAGCGCCCGGCCGAAGTGCGCTCGACATATACGATCTCGTCGTCGTGGCGCACCGAGAGGTTGGCCGTCTCGCCGGTCTGGGCGTGCAGTTCGCGCATCACCGGCAGCGCCAGTTCGCGCACGCTGATGCGCGACTTGACCAGGGTGCCGAGCTCGAGCAGGCGCATGCCGAGCCGGTAGCTGCCCGGCTCGATGCGGTCGACCAGCCGGTCGGCGGCCATTGCGGCGAGGATACGGTGCGTGGTGGACGGATGCAGCCCGGTGTATTGCGCGACCTGCTTGAGTCCCAACGGCTCGGGGTGCTTCGCGAGCACGTCGAGCAGCTTCATCATGCGCTCGATCACCTGGATCGGGCTCTTCTGTTCGTCTTTGGCTTTGGCGCCGGGCACGAAATTGCTGCTTCGCATCATCGAGACCAGTCGATTGTATCCCACGATGTGAAATCGGGCGAGTTGGCGGCATGCTATCCTGACCGCTGGCTCGCCTCTGTTTCAAAAGACAAAACTCTCCCTCCATGCCCAGCGGACGCCGCGTCGGCGGCGACGGAATAGCCGAAGACGACGCGAACGGGGCGCAACTGCTCGAGCTGCTGCGCGGCCTCGCGCGCGAGCTCCACCCCCAAGACCCAACGATCGAGCACCTAGGGCTGGGCGGCTCGCTCGAGCGCGACTATGGGCTGGACAGCCTGGCGCGCGTCGAGCTCGCAGCACGCATCGAGCAGGCGCTCGGGGTGCGCCTGCCCGAGGAAGGGTTCAGCGAGGCAGAAAGCGCGCGTGACCTGCTCCGCTTCGTCGCCTCGGCGCCGCACTCGCACCACGGG
>JBOIFB010000369.1:0-2477 GCA_050741415.1 Burkholderiales bacterium
AGCCGGTGGTGTTCCGCACCCACTTCCCGACTGCCACCGGGCGCGCGAAGTTCGTTCCGGCCGACCTGATTCCGGCCGCCGAGCGCCCGGACCGCCATTACCCGATGGTGCTGATCACCGGCCGCCAGCTCGAGCACTGGCACACCGGCGCGATGACGCGCCGCTCCGGCGTGCTCGACGCGATCGAGCCCGAGCCGGTGGCCTCGCTCCACCCGCTCGACCTCGACGCGCTCGGCGCCGGGCCGGGCGAGATCGTCACGGTGGCCTCGCGCCGCGGCGAAATCGCGCTCTACGCGCGCGCCGACGAGGGCACCCCGCGCGGCGCGGTGTTCATTCCGTTCGCGTTCTACGAGGCGGCGGCCAACCTGCTCACCAACCCGGCGCTCGACCCGTTCGGCATGATCCCGGAGTTCAAGTACTGCGCGGTGAAAGTGACCAAGGGCGGCGCGCGGCCGGGCGATCCGGGATACGGCAAGGGCGAAACCCTCAAGCTGATGTACGGCTGAGCGCCGCGGCAGGGCCCGAAAAAAAATCCAACCGACAGGGAGTCACCGGTTCATGGCGTCCGATATCGAAATCGCGCAGGCCGCGAAACTGCAGCGCATCTCCAAGGTCGCGCTCGACAAGCTCGGCATCCCGGAGGACCACCTCGAGCCCTACGGCCACACCAAGGCCAAGATCTCGTTCGAATACCTCGCCTCGCTCAAGGAGCGCAAGGACGGCAAGCTGATCCTGGTGACGGCGATGACGCCCACGCCTCCGGGCGAAGGCAAGACCACCACCACCGTGGGCCTGGGCGACGCGCTCAACCACATCGGCAAGAAGGCGATGATCTGCCTGCGCGAGCCTTCGCTCGGGCCGGTGTTCGGCATGAAAGGCGGCGCGGCCGGCGGGGGGCGCGCCCAGGTGGTGCCGATGGAGGACATCAATCTCCACTTCACGGGCGATTTCAACGCGATCGGGCTGGCGAACAACCTGCTCGCGGCGCTGATCGACAACCACATTCATCACGGCAACGAGCTCGGCATCGACGTGCGCCGCATCGCCTGGAAGCGGGTGGTGGACATGAACGACCGCGCGCTGCGCGAGATCACCGCGGCGCTGGGCGGGCCGGGCAACGGCTACCCGCGCCAGGACGGGTTCGACATCGTGGTCGCTTCCGAGGTGATGGCGATCTTCTGCCTCTCGATCTCGCTCGAGGACTTGAAGAAGCGCCTGGGCAGCATCGTGGTCGGCTACACGCGCGAGCAAAAGCCCGTCTATGCGCGCGACCTCGGCGCGCACGGCGCGATGGCGGTGCTGCTCAAGGACGCCTTGAAGCCCAACCTGGTGCAGACGCTGGAGAACAACCCGGCGTTCATCCACGGCGGGCCCTTCGCCAACATCGCGCACGGCTGCAACTCGGTGATCGCCACCCAGTCGGCGCTCAAGCTGGCCGACTACGTGGTGACCGAGGCGGGCTTCGGCGCCGACCTCGGGGCCGAGAAGTTCCTCGACATCAAGTGCCGCAAGTCCGGCCTGCGCCCGAACGCGGCGGTGATGGTGGCGACCATCCGCGCGCTCAAGTACCACGGCGGGGTGGACGCGAAGGAAGTCAACCAGGAGAACCTCGCGGCGCTCGAGAAGGGGCTGGTCAACCTCGAGCGCCACGTCGACAACGTGCAGAACGTGTACGGCCTGCCCTGCGTAGTGTCGATCAACCGCTTCAGCTTCGACACCCCGGCCGAAATCGAGCTGGTGAAATCCAGGATGGGGAAGCTCGGCGTCCAGGTGAGCCTCGCGAACCACTGGGCCGAGGGCGGCAAGGGCGCGGTCGAACTGGCGAAGATCGTGGTCGGCATGTGCGACCAGCCTTCCAGGTTCAGCTTCGTGTACGACGATGCCGACAGCCTGTGGGACAAGATCGGCAAGATCGCGAAGAAGGTGTACCGCGCTTCGGAGGTGACCGCCGACAGCAAGGTGCGCAACCAGATCAAGAAGCTGCAAGACGAAGGCTACGGCCACTACCCGGTGTGCGTGGCGAAGACCCAGTACTCGTTCTCGACCGACGCGCAGAAGCGCGGCGCGCCGTCGAACCACGTGATCAACGTGCGCGAAGTGCGGCTGGCCGCGGGAGCGGAATTCGTGGTGATGATCTGCGGCGACGTGATGACCATGCCGGGCTTGCCCAAGGTTCCCTCGGCGAGCAAGATCGACATCGTCGACGGAAAGGTCGTCGGGCTGTTCTGAGGCGGGCGCGAGGCGGGCGGTGGCGGAAATGTTAGCCGAGCCCGCCTTCTGGCAGGCGCTCGGCGCGATCATCTGGGTCAACCTGCTGCTCTCGGGCGACAACGCGGTGGTGATCGCGCTCGCCGCGCGCTCGCTGCCCCGGCGCCAGCAGCGCAGCGCGGTGTTCTGGGGCAGCGCGGCCGCGATCGTGCTGCGGGTGCTGCTCACGATTTTTGCCGTGGCGCTGCTGCAGTTGCCGTGGCTCAAGC
>JBOIFB010000370.1:0-2469 GCA_050741415.1 Burkholderiales bacterium
GAACGGGCTCGCCTGGATGTCGGTGTGCTCATGCACGTGCAGCATGTCGGCCGAAGCGGCGCCGAATGCGCACCAAGTCGACGCGATCTCCTTTTGCGGAACGATGATCTTCTTCACCCCGAGCTCGGCGCCGAACACGCCGGCATGCGCCGGGCCGGCGCCGCCGAAAGCGAACAGGGTGAACTCGCGCGGGTCGAAGCCCTTTTCCACCGTCATCTTGCGGATGATGTCGGCCATCTTGAATTCGGCCACGCGCGCGATCCCGCTCGCCGTCTCGTGCAGCGACAGGCCCAGGCCGTCGGCCACCTTCTGCACCGCGGCGACCGCTTTCGCGCGATCCAGCCGCATGCGCCCGCCGAGAAAGTTGTCCGGGTTGATATAGCCGAGCACCACGTCGGCGTCGGTGACGGTCGGCATCTCGCCCCCCTTGCCGTAGCACGCGGGTCCTGGATCGGCGCCGGCCGATTCGGGACCGACCTGCAGGGTGCGCGTGGCGGGCACGACGCGCGCGAGCGAGCCGCCGCCGGAGCCGATCGCCTGAATGTCCACCTTGGGCAGAAAATACTCGTACTGCACGACGTTCGAGACGAACGAATACTGCGGCCGGCCGCCGTGCACGATGCCGACGTCGAACGAGGTGCCTCCCATGTCGGTGGTGATGATGTTCTCGATGCCCATCACGGATCCGAGGTAGACCGATCCCGTGACGCCGGACACCGGGCCGGAATCCAGCGTCAGCAGCGGCGAGCCCATCGCCTTGTCGACCGAGATCGAGCCGCCGCCGCATTGCGCGATCTGCAGCGGCTGGCGGTAGCCGGCGCTCCTGAGACGCTTGGCGAGATTCTCCAGGTAGCGCGCCATCACGGGGCCGATGTAGCCGTTCAGCACGGTGGCGGCGGTGCGCTCGTATTCTCCCCACTTGGGCGCGATATCCACCGAGCAGGAGACGAACAGCTTGGGCGCAATGCGACGCACCATCTCTTTGACGCGCAGCTCGTGCGCCGGATGACGGAAAGACCACAGGAAGCACACCGCGATGGCTTCCACGCCTTGCGCCACCAGGCGCCGGATCGCCGCCTCGGCCTGCTCCTCGTTCAGCGGCACCACCACTTCGCCGAAGCAATCGATCCGCTCCGAGACGCCCTCGATCAGGCGCTTGGGCACGATCGGCTCCGGCTTCTGGCTTTCCGGGAAATGCACCACCTTCTTGAGGTCGCGCGAGGTGACTCCGCGCGATCCGCGCATGATGTGCATCACATCCTCGTGTCCCTTGGTCGTGATCAGGCCGATCTTCGCGCCCTTGCGCTGGATCAGCGCATTGGTGCCGACCGTGGTGCCGTGGGTGAGGACTCGGATCTGGGCGCAGAAATCCTCGAACGAAAGCCCGAGGCGATCCGCCGCCACGTTGAGCGCGGCCAGCATTCCTTCGGCGAAATTTTCCGGCGTGGACGGAGACTTGGTGGCGGTGATGCGCCCCTTGCCGTCCAGCACTACGCAGTCGGTGAACGTGCCGCCGATGTCCACTCCGACCAGAAAGGGGCCCACGTCGTCTCCCGGGTGTTTTCCGCGATGCTAAGTGATCGGGCGATTGCTACGCAACCTCGCGCAAGCGGGAGGTTCAGCGCAGAGCGCGGCGTTTCACGCCCGCCATCGTCTCCAGCACCGCGCACACGGACGCGGTGTCCTGGCTGCCGCGGCCGGCGGCGAGGGCGGCGGTGTACAGCGGCGCCGACGCCAGAAACAGCGGTGTCGGACAGTCGAGCGAGCGCGCGAAGTCCGCAATGATGGCCATATCCTTCTGCCACACCTCGATCTTCATGGTCGCGTCGCGATAGTCCCCGGCGACCATCATCGGGCCGCGCACCTGGAACATGCGCGAGCTGCCGGCGCCGTCGCCCACTACTTCGTAGACCAGCGCCGGATCGAGCCCGGCCTTTCTGCCCAGCACCAGCGCCTCCGCCGCAGAGACATTGTGGATCGCCACCAGCAGGTTGGCGACGAATTTCATTTTGGAGCCCGAGCCGAACGCACCGACGTAGTAGTGCGCGCGCGCAAAACCGTCGAACACTGCCGCGCAGCGGCGCACCGCGGCGCGCGGGCCGCTGGCGTAGACCGCGAGGTCGCGGCTGCGCGCCTGGGCGCCGGTGCCCGAGAGCGGACAGTCGAGCAGGGTCGCGCCGGCGGAGGCGAGCACGCGCCGCGCACGCTCCTTGTGGTCGATCGGCAGGGTGCTGGTCTCGACCACCAGCAGCCCGCGCCGCGCGGCCGACGCGAGCTCCTGCGCCACGCGTTCCAGCGCCGCGGCCGACGGCAGCGAGGTGATGACCACCCCGCAGCGCCGCGCCAGCTCGCCGTTGGAACGCGCCGCACGTCCGCCTGCGCGCGTGAACGAGCGCCGCGCGCGCGCCACGGGATCGTATCCCGCCACGCCGAATCCCGCACGCACCAGATTGGTCCCGATCGCCGATC
>JBOIFB010000371.1:0-2467 GCA_050741415.1 Burkholderiales bacterium
GCGGCGATCGGCAAGAACGCGGCCGAGGTCGGCAGTATCGACGTGCTGTTCAACTGCGCCGGGTTCGTGCACCACGGCACGATCCTCGAGTGCGCGCCGAAGGACTGGGACTTCAGCTTCAACCTGAACGTGAAATCGATGTACCTGGTCGCGCGCGCCTTCCTGCCCGCGATGCTCGAGAAAGGCGGCGGATCGATCATCAACATGTCGTCCATTGCCTCGAGCGTCAAGGGCCTGCCGAATCGCTTCGTCTACGGCGCAACCAAGGCCGCGGTGATCGGTCTTACAAAAGCGATCGCAGCGGACTACGTGAAGCAGGGCATCCGCTGCAATTGCATCGGTCCGGGCACGGTCGATACCCCCTCGCTGCACGATCGCATCAAGGCTTTCCCGGATCCGGTGCAGGCGAGGAAGGACTTCATCGCGCGCCAGCCCATGGGGCGCCTCGGCACGGTGGACGACATCACGGGAATCCTGGTTTTTCTGGCATCCGACGAGTCGCAGTTCGCGACCGGGAACATGTATTCAATCGACGGGGGAATGACGATATGAAGCTCTGCCGCTACGGCAAGTCCGGTTTCGAGAAGCCGGGCGTGATCGACCGCGAAGGAAGGCTGCGCGATCTTTCCAAGGTGGTGTCCAACATCGGCCCGAACGAGCTCTCACCGCGCGGGCTCAACATGCTGTCCAAGGTAAAGCCCGATTCACTGCCGATCGTGAACGGCAACCAGCGTCTGGGCGTGCCTTATGTCGGCATCGGCAAATTCGTCGCGATCGGGCTGAATTACTCGGACCACGCTAAGGAGGCCGGCCAGCCGATTCCGAGCGAGCCGGTGGTGTTCATGAAGGCGACCACCTGCATCAACGGCCCCTGCGACGACGTGATCCAGCCCCTGGGCTCGACCAAGCTCGACTGGGAAATCGAGCTCGGCGTGGTGATCGGCAGCAAGGCGCAGTACGTCCCGGAAGACAGGGCGCTCGAGCATGTCGCGGGCTATTGCGTGGTGAACGACGTTTCCGAGCGCGCCTTCCAGATGCAGAGCTCGCAGTGGGACAAGGGCAAAGGCTGCGACAGCTTCGGCCCGATCGGTCCCTGGCTGGTCACCGGCGACGAGATCACCGATCCGCAGACGCTCGACATGTGGCTCGAGGTCAACGGCAAGCGCATGCAGACCGGCAACACGCGAACCATGATTTTCGGCGTGGCGCATCTCGTGGCCTACGTCAGCCGGTATATGACCTTGCTGCCGGGCGACATCATCACCACCGGAACTCCGCCGGGGGTGGGGCTCGGGATGAAGCCGCCCATGTTCCTTAACGTGGGCGACGTGATGACTCTCGGCATCAAGGGCCTGGGCGAGCAGCGCCAGAAGGTGGTCGCTTACGGCGGCTGAGATGCGCGAGCTGCGCGTCGACGGCGAACGCCTCTGGCGGTCGTTGATGGAGCTCGCGCGCATCGGCGCGACGCCCAAAGGGGGCGTGAAGCGCCTCACGCTCACCGGCACCGACCGCGAAGCGCGCGATCTTTTCGCGCGCTGGGCGCGCGAAGCCGGGCTCGGGCTGCGGGTGGACGCGATCGGCAACATGTTCGCGCGCCGCGCGGGCCGCGAAGCCTTGCTGCCTCCCGTGGCCATGGGCAGCCATCTCGACAGCCAGCCCTCGGGCGGCAAGTTCGACGGCGCCTACGGCGTGATGGCGGGGCTCGAGGTGCTGCGCACGCTGAACGACGCCGGGATCGAGACCCGCGCCCCGCTCGAGGTGGTGTCGTGGACCAACGAGGAGGGCTCGCGCTTCACCCCGGTGATGATGGGCTCGGGCGTGTTCGCCGGTGTGTTCCCGCTCGGACATGTTCTGGCACAAAAGGACATCGACAGCACCACAGTGGGAGATGCGCTGCGATCGATCGGTTATGCCGGCGATGCGCCGGCGCACCGGCTCGGCGCGTACTTCGAGGCCCACATCGAGCAGGGCCCGGTGCTCGAGGACGCGAAGACCACGATCGGCGTGGTGCAGGGCGCGCTCGGCCAGCGCTGGTTCGACGCCGTGCTCACCGGCCAGGACGCGCACGCCGGCCCGACGCCGATGGAGCTCAGGAAGGACGCCCTGATCGCCGCCAGCCGTCTGGTGCTGGAGGTGAACCGGATCGCGCTCGCGTTCCCCGACTACGCCCGCGGCACGGTCGGCTCGATGCAGGTCAAGCCCAATTCGCGCAATGTCGTGCCGGGCGAAGTACGCATGTCGGTCGAGTTCCGCAACCAGAAGGACGACACCCTGTCCGCCATGGTGGCCGCGCTGCGCGAGAGCCTCAAGGCGATCGAGACCGAGTGCCGAGTCGCGATCGAGCTGACCGAAGTCACCTATTTCCCGCCCTGCCGGTTCGATCCCTCGATGGTGGGGGCGGTGCGCGACGCGGCCGCGGCCCTCGGCTACACGCAGCGCGACATCGTCTCGGGCGCCGGCCACGACG
>JBOIFB010000372.1:0-2466 GCA_050741415.1 Burkholderiales bacterium
GATGATGGTGGCCGATGGCAAAGTGCCGGGCGGGCAGCCCGACGAGCCGCAGGGCTACCTCGTCGTCGACGAGGGCGGCTCTAAACGCGATGTGCCGATTTTTGATCAGCTGTTTGTCGGTCGGGAATGCGGGGGGATCAGCGAGCCGCGCAGGCTGGTGATCGATGATCCCGAGATTTCCCGCACCCATCTCGAGATCCGGCTGGACGCGGCAAGCGATCAGGCTTTCCTGATCGACACCAGCAGCAATGGCACGTTGCTCAACGGTGTTCGGCTAGAGCGCGCGGTTCTGCTGGCGATCCGGCCCGGCGACGAGATCCGGATCGGCGATGTGGCGCTGACCTTCCGCTCGCATCGGTTCACCGCGGTCCCCGCGACCGCCGTGAAGCGCACGGTAGCCCGGTTTAGTCAGGCCGCCATGGTGATGGTGGTCGGCGACATCGTCAATTACTCGACGATCTCGCAGGTGACCGACGAGGGAGTCATTGCGCACAGCCTGCATACGCTGTGGGATCAGCTCGGCGGTGTGCTGCGCGCCCATCACGGCACGCTTGCCCACTACGCCGGCGATGCGCTGTTCGCGGTCTGGGAGTCGAGCAGGTTTCCGGATGCAGCCGAACTGGCGATCGACTTCGCGCTTGCCGCGAATCAACGTGTCGAGGAGCTCGGGCCCGAGCTGCCATTGCGCGGACCGGACGGCTCGCCGATCCAGATGGGCTGGGGTGTGGTGCGGGGCATGGCCGCATTAGCCGCAATGACCAGATCGGCCGACGCGGTGATCGGCGATGCGACCAACGTGGCGTTCCGGTTGTCCGGGCTGGCCGGCCGCCACGGGCGGGCAGCGGTGATGGTAACCAGCGGCGTGCACAGCGCCGTTGCGACGCAGTTCACCTGGGGCGCAAGCGAATCCGTCGAAATCAAGGGTCGACACGGGATGGAGACCGTATTCCCGGTTATCGCGCGCAAGGCCTCCGGGACAGCCTCGCCCGGCGGCACCGACGACTCCGCGAAACAGGCCATCACGGATCTGGAAGGCACCCGCGATCCGAGCACGTGAATGCCCGCAGGTCGCGCGGTGAGAGGAGTTCCGTGATGCGTTGCCTGCCACGTATCGCTTGAAGCCCAACGAGTCTGGGCAGATCGGCTATTGCCAGCACACCTCATAAACTGGCTGGGGATCCTGCAGCCCCTTGAGCTGCTCCTCCCGTGCTTCACCGAACTGGAACTCGTGACTGCCGGCGACCAGCCCGCGCAGTACCCCCGACACGAGGATCTCGTTGCCGTTCGCTTTCGCCCCGATCCGCGCCGCGAGGATCACGGTGTGCCCGAAGAAGTCCTCCTGCTCGCGGATCACCTCTCCGGTGTGCAGTCCGATCCGGACACGAAGCAGCTGGCTACCGGACTGATCCCGTCGCGCCGCCAAGTCGCGCTGGATCGCGGTCGCGCAACGCAGCGCGCTGCGGGCGCTGGCGAACGCCACCATGAATCCATCACCCTGCGACTTGACCTCGAAGCCGTCGTGCGTTGCCAGATGGCCGCGAATGAGCGCGTTGTGGCGGTGCAGGAGCTTGAGCCAACGCTCGTCACCGAGTTGCTCGGTGAGCACAGTGGAGCCCTCGATGTCCGAGAACATGATGGTGACCGTTCCGTCAGGCGCTGCTACCGCGCCGAGGTCGGGCCGCTCCAGCTCGACGGACTGCGCGACGCTATCCAGAGCCGACCATCCGAACGCCGACCTCTGCTCCTGGTGCTCCTGGCGCAGCCGCGTGAGTCGCTCGGCCTCGACGCGCATGCCGATCTGCCGCGCAAGCGCAAGGCCCCGGTCGATCAGGCCCACGGCCTTGTCCCGATCCCCCGGTTCAGATCTGTTCAGGAGTGTGTGGGCATACTCGTAGCAGATCCGCGGGGTCTGATAGTCGCAGCCGATCTCCGCGTTTCGCGCAAGCGCGAGTTCAAAGTGGCGCACGGCATCCTCGTGGCGGGCGGCTGCCGCGGCGGCGAAGCCGAGGAACGCGTGGTTGGAGCCGAGGCAGCCAGCTCCGGCCAGAAACAATGTGCAGCGCTCTTCGTAGGGTGCCAGCAGCTCGTACAGCGTGCGTGCGGCTTCGTGGTCGCCGATCGCGATCGACGCGGCGGAGAGTACGCAGATCGACGTCAACCAGTCACTGCTGCGCCGCAGCGCTTCAAAGCCGTCAGCCGCAAGCTCGGCGAAGCTGGCGCGCGCCTCATCGAGCCGGCCGATCTCGGTGAGTAGCCATACATACGCCGACGGCCACGCCTGACCGTAGTGCGCGGCGGCCTCGCGGCCGGCCTCTTTCAGCTCTTCCAGGCTGCCATCCGCCAAGCGGGTCAGGAATGAGTGCGCGCCAAACACGACTCCCGCAACCTCCCGCTCGGCGCGCTCGCCGATCGACAGCGCCGTCTGCGCGAGGCGCTCGGCCTCCTTATAACGACCCTGCATTAGCG
>JBOIFB010000373.1:0-2465 GCA_050741415.1 Burkholderiales bacterium
GCTCGAAGGCGAAAGCGACGGCGTGCCGCGCCTGGACGAGCTGATCGGGGCGACCTCGTTGCGTGCGCTGCCGCCCGAGCCTGCGCCCGAAGCGACCTGCCTCATGCTCTACACCTCGGGCACGACGGGATTTCCGAAGGGCGTGATGCACAGCCAGCGCAGCTTCGTCATGGCGGGCGAAGGCTTCGTCGCGCGCCTGTGGCTGCAGCCCGAGGACCGCTTGCTGTGCGTCCTGCCGATGTTCCACATCAACGCGCTGTTCTACACCCTCGCCGGCACCTTCGCCGCCGGCGCGAGTGCGGCACTGGTGCCGAAGTTCTCCGCCTCGCAGTTCTGGAACACCGCGGCCTCCGCCGGCGCGACTCAAGTCAACATCATCGCCGCGGTGGGCAACATCCTGGCGCGCCGGCCGCGCAGCGAGTTTGACCCGGGCCACCGGCTGCGGGTCGTCTACGGAGCGCCGATCAGTCCGGACCTGGAGCGGGTCTTCCGCCAAGAGTTCGGCGTACCGATGCTGATCGAAGGCTACGGCATGACCGAGATCCCCGGCGCGTGCAACAACCCCTACGACGGTGAAAAGCGCCCGCTCAGCATGGGCAAGGCGGCGACGCATCCCGACCCGAAGGTGAAGTTCGCCGAGCTGCGCGTGGTCGATGACCAGGGCCGCGACGTCCCGGACGGAACGGAAGGCGAGTTGTGGGCGCGCACCCCGATCCTGATGCAGGGCTACTACAAGGACCCCGCGCAGACCGCCGCCGCAATGCACGACGGCTGGTTCGCCACCGGAGATATCGTCCGGCGCGACGCCGACGGCTACTACTACTTCGTCGCGCGCAAGAAGGACATCATCCGCCGGCGCGGCGAAAACATCTCCGGCGCCGAAATCGACCGCGTCGCGGGCGACCACCCCGCGGTGGTCCAGTGCGCCGCGATCCCGGTCCCCTCCGAGCTGGGCGAGGACGAAATCCTGCTGGCGGTGGTGCGCAAACCCGGCGCCGAACTGAGCGCGCAGGAAATCGCCGAGTGGTGCGCCCGGCGCCTCGCGCCGATCAAGGTCCCGCGCTACGTCGCGTTCGTCGACTCACTGCCGCAGACCGCCACCCACCGCGTGGCGAAGTTCAAACTGCGCGGCGACAAGACCCTGCTCGCGCGCGCGACCGACTTGGCGCGCGGCTAGCTGCGCGCGGCGCGCTCCGTTTTCTCGGCCGCTAGGCCGACTTTGTCGCCGGCGGCCAGGATGTCTCTCCAGGTCGTCGCGTCGACCTCGATGCCCTGGCGGGAGCGCCTGGCGCGCGTTTCGCGCTCGGGGTCGCCGGCGATGCGGACTTTGTCGAAGCCGGCCGCGGGCGGGGACTGCTTGACCCAGTCGATGAACGCGGCTGCCTCGTTGCCGAAAAAATCTGCCGTTCCCAGCCGCATGGGGTCGATGAGAATCGAGAGCATGCCGTTCAGCACGCGCTTCTTGCTGCGCTCGCCAGTGCGCTGGGTGCCGCCACCGGAGAGCGCGCCGCCGAGCAGCTCGCACGCGACGGCCAAGCCGTAGCCCTTGTGCAGGCCCATCGTGGTCAGCGCACCGAGCGGCTCGATCACGCCGTAGCGCGGGTCGAGCGTCGGCTCGCCCTTGTCGTCGATCAGCAGCCCGGGCGCGACCTTGACTCCCTTGTTGTGCGCGACGCGGATCTTGCCCTGCGCGACTGCGCTGGTTGCCATGTCGAGGATCATCGGCGGTTGGCCCGCGAGCGGGATGCCGATGGTGCAGGGATTGGTGCCGAAGCGAGCGTCGCTGCCGCCGTAGGGCGCGACGATCGGGCGCGAAATCACGTTTACGAAGCTGATTGAGACCAGCCCCTGCGCCACCGCCTGCTCGGCCCACTGCCCGATGCGGCACAGGTGGTGCGCATTCGCAAGCGCCATCACGCATACGCCGTGCTGCTTCGCGCGCACGATCGCCATGTCGGTCGCCTCCAGCCCGATGACCTGGCCGTAACCTGCCTGCCCGTCGAGCGAGAGCAGCGCGCCGCCGTCGAGCTTGATTTGCGGATGGCGGTTGGGCTGCAGCCCCCCCTCCTTCAGGGAATCGATGTAGCGCGGGATCATGCCGACGCCGTGCGAATCGTGGCCGCTCAGGTTCGCCATCACCAAGTTCGATGAAACGAGCTGCGCCTCGCGCGGGTCGCTGCCGCCGGCAGCGACGATCGCGGCGATCGCGTGCTCGAGCGCCTTGGCTTGGAAGACGTGGGAGTCGGCCATGATGTCAGGGTGAATTGGAACGCGGGGCGCAAAGTGTACCGCGCGGCCACCCGCCGCGCAGAGTCGTGTGTTTACAATGCCGAACGGAGGAAGCCCCGCCATGAAGAAGAAGCCCGAAGATCTGCGCAGCCACCGCTGGTACGGGGTCAAGGATCTGCGCTCGTTCGGGCACCGCTCGCGCACCGCGCAGATGGGCTACGACCGCAGCGACTATC
>JBOIFB010000374.1:0-2461 GCA_050741415.1 Burkholderiales bacterium
GCGTGGTGTAGGCCTTGGTGATGCCGAGCACGTAGTGCAGCTGCTGCGGCCCGATGCCCGCGCCCGCGGCCGCGGCGCCCGCGACGCAGTTCGACGAGGTGACGAACGGATAGGTGCCATGGTCGATGTCGAGCAGGCTGCCCTGCGCGCCCTCGAACAGCAGGTTCTTGCCCGCGCGGTTCGCGTCGTACAGCGCGCGCGGCACGTCGGCCACCAGCGGCGCGAGGCGCGGCGCCAAGGCGAGCGCCTCGTCCAGCGTCTGCTTGAAATCGACCTCGGGCTGCTTGTAGTAGCGGCTTAGCACGAAGTTGTGGAAGTCGAGCAGCTGCTCGAGCTTCTCGGCGAAACGCACCGGCCTGAACAGGTCCTGCAGCCGGATCGCGCGCCGCGCGACCTTGTCTTCGTAGGCCGGGCCGATGCCGCGCCCGGTGGTGCCGATCTTCTGCGTGCCCCTGGCCGCCTCGCGCGCCTGGTCGAGCGCCGCGTGGTAGGCGAGGATCAGCGGGCAGGCCTCGGAGATGTGCAGCCGCGCGGCGACCTGCACCCCGGCTGCCTCGAGCTCGTTCATCTCGTGCACCAGCGCCTGCGGCGAGAGCACCACGCCGTTGCCGATGTAGCAATCGACATTCTCCCGCAGGATGCCCGACGGGATGAGGTGCAGCACGGTCTTTTTGCCGCCGATCACCAGCGTGTGCCCGGCGTTGTGCCCGCCCTGGAAGCGGACCACCCCCTGAGTATGATTGGTCAGCCAGTCGACGATCTTGCCCTTGCCTTCGTCGCCCCACTGGGTGCCGATGACGACTACGTTTCTCGCGCTCACTTGGCTTTTCCGATTCGCCTGACGACCCATGCGCCGCGCCGCCGCACCAGTTGCCGCGCGCATCCCAGTTCCTTGCGGTGGCGCGCGTGCCCCGGGAGTTCTTCGATCACGACCTCGCCCACGCGCCGCAGCGCCTCGATTTTCGCCGCCAGCTTGGACTTTCCGTTGGCGCAAGGCGCAAGGATCGGCTCGCGCGGAGCCGACGGGGCCGCGGCCGCGGCCAGCTCGCGCAGGTCGATCGAGAAGCCGGTCGCCGGACGCGGACGCCCGAACGCCTTGCCGACTTCGTCATAACGCCCGCCGCGCGCCACCGCGCCGCTGACGCCTTCGCAATAGGCGTCGAACACGACGCCGGAGTGATAATGGTAGCCACGCAGCTCCGCGAGATCGAAGCTCACTGGCAGGGCGCTCGCGCCGGCCAGCGCGCGCAGCGTGGCCAGCGCGCGCTTGAGCGCCGGAATGGCGGGGAGCCTGCGCGCCGCGAGCGCAAGCACCTCGCGCCCGCCGTACAGCTCGGGCAGCAGCATGAGCGCGTCGCGCGTGCGCCGGTCCAGCCCGCGCGCCAGATCTCCGAGCGCCGGCAGGTCCTTCTTCTGCAGCGCCTCGAACAGCTCGGACTCGAGCCCGCCCGAGATTCCCGCAGCCTGCACGATGGCGCGGAACACCGCCACGTCGCCGATGTCGATGCGCGCGCCCCGCACGCCCGCAAGCTCGAGTGCGCACCCCAGCAGGCGCAGGATCTCGAGGTCGCTCTCCACCCCGGCGTGACCGTAGATCTCCGCCCCGATCTGCAGCGGCTCGCGGGTCGCTTCCAGCCCGGCGGGCCTCGCGTGCAGCACGCTGCCGCAGTAGCACAGCCGCGCCACCCCCTGCCGGTTGAGCAGGTGCGCATCCAGGCGCGCCACTTGCGGCGTGATGTCCGCCCGCACGCCCATCATGCGCCCGGAGAGCTGGTCGACCAGCTTGAAGGTGCGCAGGTCTAGGTCGCGCCCCGTTCCGGTGAGCAGCGACTCGAGGTACTCCAGCAGCGGCGGCATCACCAGCTGGTAGCCGTGCAACGCGAACTGATCGAGGATCGCGCGCCGCAGCGCCTCAATGCGCGCCGCCTCGGCGGGCAGGATGTCCTCGATGTATTCCGGCAGCAGCCAGCGCATGGCGGTCGACACCTCTCAGCTCGCCGCCAGCAGCACCAGCAGGCCGACCAGCATCGAGGTCAGTCCGATGAAGCGGATCTGCCCGTCGGTCATTTGCGTGATGCGGCGGAAGGTGTCGCGCCAGAGCCTAGGAGCGAGAAAGGGCAGTGCGCCCTCGATGACGAGCATCAAGGCGAAAGCCATGAGGAAGGTGGTGCCCATCGCTCATTTTTTCTTCGCTGGCTGGCGCCCCGCCGGATCCTTGAAGTAGCGGAAAAAGCTCGAATCCGGGTCGAGCAGCATGAGGTCGTTCTTGCCGCGGAAAGTCGAGCGGTAAGCGTCCATGCTGCGGTAGAAGGCGTAGAACTCCGGGTTCTGGGAGAAGGCCTTGGTGTAGATGTCGGTTGCCTTGGCGTCGCCCTCGCCCTTGACGCGCTGCGCGTCGCGGTAGGCCTCGGCCAGAACCACCTCGCGCTGCCGGTCGGCGTCGGCGCGGATGCGCTAGGCC
>JBOIFB010000375.1:0-2459 GCA_050741415.1 Burkholderiales bacterium
GAGCGGCCCGGACAAGCTGGAGGTGAAAGTCGTGCCCGAGGACGGGCAGTTGATGCTCGAAGGCAGCGCCGCCAGCATGACGCTGCCGTTCGCGCCGCAGGTCACGCTGACCGATTTTTCGCTCAAAGGCAGCGCGACGCGCGACGGCATGACGCTGAGCGAATGGGACGGCGCGCTGCTTGACGGCACCCTGGCGGGAAGCGCGCAAATCACCTGGGGCCCGTCCTGGCGCGTCGAGGGAACGCTCAAGTTCAAGAGCGTCAACGCAGCGGTGTTCGCGCCGGCGCTGCTGTCGGACGGCAAGGCCACCGGCAGCGGGCACTACCTCATGCAGGGCGCGGCCCCGGCCAAGCTCGGCGTCGATGCCCGGATCGACGGCGGATTCGCGGTCAACAAGGGGATGCTCGGCAGCTTCGACCTGTCGCGCGCGATCCGCACCGCGGGCAAGGAGACCGAGGGCACGACCCTGTTCGCCGAGCTGAGCGCGAAGGGCAGCTATGACAAAGGCGCGGTCCAGCTGCGCGACGTCAACATCGCCGCCGGCGCGCTGAACGCGGGTGCGATCGTCGACATCGCGCCCTCGGGTGCGCTGTCCGGGCGCATCGTGGCAGACGTCAAGACCGCGGGCCAGACGCTGCGCTCGACCATCAACCTGGCGGGAACGGTGACGCGGCCGGAGGTCAAGAAGTAGCGGATGGCCACGATCCTCAAGCTCCGCGGCGCGCGCGCGCTGTCGGAGTTCAGACTCGCGAAGCTCCTTGCCTCACTGCAGCAGGTCTATTCCGGGGTGCGCGGCGTGCACGCCGAGCACTGGCATTTTGTCGAAGCGGCGGCGGCGCCGGGGGCAACCGAGCGCGCGCTGCTCGAGCGGCTGCTGCGCTACGGCGAGCCCGCGCCGGCCGAGCCGGCGCGCGGCGAGCTGTTCCTCGCGGTGCCGCGCCTGGGCACCATTTCGCCGTGGTCGTCCAAGGCGACCGACATCGCGCGCAACTGCGGTCTGGCGCAGGTGCTGCGCATCGAGCGCGGCCTCGCCTACACGCTCGAGATCGACGGACGCGCCGCGCGCGAGGCGCTGGGCGCGCTGCTGCACGACCGCATGACCGAGACCGTGCTCGCCTCGCTGGATGAAGCCGGGCAGCTCTTCCGCCACGTCGCGCCGCGGCCGCTCGAGCGCGTGCCGCGCGCCGCGCTCGGCGAGGCCAACCTGCGCCTCGGCCTGGCGCTGTCGCAAGACGAGATCGACTATCTGCGTGCGGCCTTCGACGCGCTCGGGCGCGACCCGACCGACGCCGAGCTGACCATGTTCGCGCAGGCGAACTCCGAGCATTGCCGGCACAAGATCTTCAACGCCGAGTGGATCATCGACGGCGAGCCGCAGGCACATTCGCTGTTCGCCATGATCCGGCACACGCACGCCGCGAATCCGCAGGGCACGATCGTGGCCTACGCCGACAACGCGGCCGTGATCGAAGGCCGGCTGGCCGAGCGGTTTTACCCGAAAATGAATGTGAACGTATATGGGAGAAGCCGGGAACTGACGCATGCGGTCATCAAGTGCGAGACGCACAACCATCCGACCGCGATCTCGCCCTTCCCGGGCGCGGCGACCGGCGCCGGGGGCGAGATCCGCGACGAGGGCGCCACCGGGCGCGGCGCGCGGCCCAAGGCGGGCCTGGTCGGCTACTCGGTGTCCAACCTGCGCATCCCCGGCGCGCTGCAGCCCTGGGAGCGCGACGACCCGGGCAAGCCGGAGCGCATCGTCTCGGCGCTCGAGATCATGCTCGAGGGCCCGATCGGCGCGGCTTCGTTCAATAACGAGTTCGGGCGCCCCAACCTGGCGGGCTACTTCCGCAGCTTCGAGACCAAGGCCGGCGGCGTGCAGCGCGGTTACCACAAGCCGATCATGCTGGCGGGCGGGATCGGCAACATCGCCGCCGCGCACAGCGCAAAGTCGGCGCTGCCCGAGGGCACGCTATTGCTGCATCTGGGCGGCCCCGGAATGCTGATCGGAATGGGCGGCGGCGCCGCCTCGTCGATGGGGGCGGGCGCGAACATCGCCGACCTCGACTTCGACTCGGTGCAGCGCGGCAATGCCGAGATCGAGCGCCGCGCGCAGGAGGTGATCGACCGCTGCTGGCAGCTCGGCGCCGATAACCCGATCCTGTCGATCCACGACGTGGGCGCGGGCGGGCTGTCGAACGCGCTGCCCGAGATCGTGCACTCGGACGGGCGCGGCGCGCGGCTCGACCTGCGCGCCGTGCCGTCGGAGGACTCGGGCATGTCGCCGCGCGAGATCTGGTGCAACGAGGCGCAGGAGCGCTACGTGCTCGCGGTCGCGCCCGGCTCGCTCGAGCGCTTGCGCGCGCTGGCCGAGCGCGAGCGCTGCCCGTTCGCGCTGCTGGGGGTCGCGAGCGCGGACGGCAGGCTGAAGGTTGCCGACCCGCTGCTGGGGCAGGACG
>JBOIFB010000376.1:0-2436 GCA_050741415.1 Burkholderiales bacterium
ATGGTGATCGAGCGCTATTCGCACGTGATGCACATCGTCTCGAACGTCGAAGCCAGGATCGCGCCCGGGCTGGATGCAATCGACGTGTTCAAAGCGAGTTTCCCGGCCGGCACCGTTAGCGGTGCGCCAAAGGTGCGCGCGATGGAGATCATCGGCGAGCTCGAGCCGGTCAAGCGCGGCGTGTATAGCGGCGCGGTCGGCTACCTCGGATTCAACGGCGACATGGATGTGGCGATCGCGATCCGCACCGCGGTGGTGAAGGACGGCCTGCTGCACGTGCAGGCCGCCGCGGGGATCGTGGCGGACTCCGACCCGCAGTCCGAGTGGCAGGAAACGCAGCACAAGGCGCGCGCGATCCTGCGCGCTGCCGAAGTGGCGGCCGCCGAGCATGCTTCCGGCACTGGCGCGCTCCAGGACACGGCGCCGCGGGCAGCATCCCGCAAGGGGAGCGTGTGATGCTCGTGTTGATCGATAATTACGACTCCTTCACGTACAACCTCGCGCAGTACTTCGGTGAGCTGGGCGAGGAGGTCAGGGTATTGCGCAATGACGAAGTGTCCATCGCGCAGGTCGACGCCATGGCGCCGGCGCGCGTGGTGCTCTCGCCGGGGCCGTGCACGCCGAACGAAGCCGGAATCTCGCTCGGCCTGATCGATCGGCTGGCGGGACGGGTGCCGATCCTGGGCGTGTGCCTCGGCCACCAGGCGATCGGGCAGGCGTTCGGCGGCCGTGTGGTGCGCGCGGACCATGTGATGCACGGCAAGGTCTCTCACATTCGTCATGACGAAAAGGGCGTGTTCGCCGGCCTGCCGCAGGATTTCATCGCCACGCGTTACCACTCGCTGGTGGTCGAGCGCGAATCGCTGCCGGCCTGCCTCGCGGTTACGGCTCGGTCCGAGGACGGCGAAATCATGGGCCTGCGTCATCGGGAGCTCCAAGTCGAAGGGGTGCAGTTCCATCCCGAGGCCTTGCTCACCGAGCACGGCCATCAGATGCTGAAAAATTTCCTGCAAGGGAGAATTCAATGAAGCAGATCACGATCGCGGAGGCGATTCAGCGTACGGTCGAGCACAGAGAGATATTCCACGACGAGATGCTGTACATCATGCGGCAGATCATGCGCGGCGAGCTGACGCCAGGGCAGATCGCCGGTTTTCTTATCGGCTTGCGCGTGAAGAAGGAAACGATCGGGGAGATTGCCGCCGCGGCGCAGGTCATGCGCGAGTTTGCGACACGCGTCGAAGTGGCCGACGACCTCCATCTGGTCGACATCGTCGGCACGGGAGGCGACGCCGCGCACACTTTCAACGTTTCGACCGCGGCCGCATTCGTGGCCGCCGCCGCAGGGGTCCGGATCGCCAAGCACGGGAATCGCGCGGTGTCCTCGTCATCGGGCAGCGCAGACGTGCTCGAGGCGCTGGGCGCGAACATCATGCTCAATCCGCAGCAGGTGGCGGCGAGCATAGAGAGCGTTGGCGTCGGCTTCATGTTCGCCCCGTCGCACCATTTGGCGATGAAATACGCGGGACCGGTGCGTAAGGAACTCGGCGTGCGCACCATCTTCAACATCCTGGGTCCGCTGACAAACCCGGCCGGGGCGCCGAATCAGGTCCTGGGCGTGTTTCATCCGGACCTGGTGGGGATCCAGGTGCGCGTGCTCCAGCGTTTGGGCAGCAGGCACGTGATGACCGTCTACGGATTGGACGGCCTCGACGAGATCTCGATCTCGGGTGAAACCATGATTGGCGAACTGGCGAAGGGGGAAATTCAGGAGTACACGATTCATCCCTCGCAGTTCGGGCTTGAGCTCTACGACCGGCGCGCGATCCAGGTCAACACCGTCGACGAGTCGAGGCAGATGGTGCTCGCGGTGCTCGACAATCAGCCGGGGCCGGCGCTGAACATCGTCCTGCTCAACGCGGGGGCTGCGATCTATGTCGCCGGTGCGGCAAAGTCGCTTGGCACCGGCATCGAACGCGCGCGCAAGGCGATTGCGAGCGGCGACGCGAAGACAAAGCTCGACCAGTTCGTGGCCTATACCCAGCGTTTGAAGAAAAGTTAAGGATGGCGGACATATTGGACCGCATTCTCGCCGTCAAGCGCGAGGAGATTGCGGCGGCCGAGCATACGATTTCGGCGCGCGAGATCGAGGCACGCGCTCGCGCTGCCGCGCCCGCGCGCGACTTCGTCGGTGCGGTCCGCGCCCAGCGTGCCGCCGGGCGGCCCGCGGTCGTTGCCGAGATCAAGCGCGCGAGCCCCTCCAAGGGTCTGTTGCGCGAGAAATTCGACCCGGCGGCGATCGCGCGCAGCTACGAGACGGGCGGCGCGACCTGCCTCTCGGTGCTTACCGACCGGCAGTTCTTCCAGGGCGCGCCTGAACATCTGGTTGCCGCGCGTGCGGCCTGCGCGCTGCCCGCGCTGCGCAAGGATTTCGTG
>JBOIFB010000377.1:0-2435 GCA_050741415.1 Burkholderiales bacterium
GCGGACTACAGGAAGGCGCCCGCGGCGGGGATCGAGTACCACTCGCAGTGGTGGGGCGCGAAGCTCTACTCGGCGCACGGCCAGGCCGGGGTCAACGCCTGGGTCTCGGTGCCGCTCGAGGCGAAGGAGTTCGTGCCCAAGCTCGACGAGCCGCCGCCGTTCACCAGGATCGTGCCGCGCCCGACCGCGGCGCAGTGGGCCGGGGACCGCGAGCACCGCGCGCAGCTTGCGCGCGCGCTGTACGAGCAGGACTTCCGCGACCTGCGCATCGCCTACGTCAACGGGGTGCTCTCGGCCCGGCTGACCAATACCCGCATCTCGTCGATGCCGCGCGCGGTGGGGCGCGCGGCGCGCACGCTGCTGTCGTTCGCCCCGCTCGAGGTGCGCGAGATCCGCGTCACCTGGCTCGAGGCGAAGCTGCCGCTCGCGACCTACGACTTCGTCGACGTGCCGCTCCTGCAGCGCTACTTCAACGGCATGGCCTCGCGCGCGCAGCTCGCGCCCACGGTGTCGATCGAGTACGCGAAGCCCGCCGACAGCGGAGACGAAAATGCCGCGGCCGACCGCGCGGCGATGCTCTCGGCGTTCGAGGAGCCGATCCCCGAGCGGCTGCTGGTGCAGCGCGGGGTCGAGGGCGGCATGCTCAACCTGCGCGACGAAGACGTGCTGGGCGGCACGCTGCTGCTGCACCCGCAGTTCGAGGCCTACTTCAACGACCCGAGCGGAGCGTTCAAGTTCGACCTCGCGGCGGTGGCGAGCTACGAGCGCTGGTACCCGGGCACGGTGCAGCTGCTGGGCGACGTGGCGGCGAGCGTGTGGGAAAACGTGAGCGACGTGACCGAGCCGTCCAACAGCCTCTTGCCGCACGTACGCACCGACGTCGCCGAGTACAAGCGCGAGCGCAAGCCGAAAATCCAGCGCCTGCTCGCGAACCAGTACTACCGACCTGCGGAGCGGGTGTACGCGCGCGTCTCGGGCGGGATCTACGAGGAGATGTACGACGGCGCCGGCGGGCAGGTGCTCTACCTGCCGGGCGACGGGCGCTGGGCGGCCGATCTCGCGGTCGACGCGGTGCGCCAGCGCGACTTCCGGGGGCTGTTCGGCACGCGCGACTACTCGACCGTGACCGCGATCGCCTCGCTCAACTACCGCCTCGCGCAGGGCGTCACCGCGACCGCGCGCGTGGGCCGCTTTCTCGCCCGGGACGAGGGCGTGCGCTTCGAGATGAAGCGCCGCTTCAATTCCGGCTTCGAGGTCGGCGCGTGGTACACCGTCACCAACGGCAACGACATCACTTCGCCCGGCACGCCCACGAGCCCGTACCACGACAAGGGCATCTTCATGGCGATGCCGCTCGACACCATGCTCACCAAGGACACGCGCGCGGTGGCCGATCTTTCGCTTTCGCCCTGGACGCGCGACGTGGGGCAGATGGTGCAATCCCCGGGCGACCTGTACCAGCTCACCGAGCGCGACGTGCTCCAGATGCACGCGCGCGACGGGCTCTCGCGCTTCGGCGACATGGACGACGACACCACCCTGCCGTCCCTGGGCACCGGTCCGCGCGGGCGGCGCTGGCCGGACTTCGTCGCGAGCGACGCAAGCGGGATGGCGCGCGCGGGCGGCGAGGTGGACTGGGGCAAGACCCTGCTCTTCGGCGCCGGCCTCACCCTTGCGGCGAGCGCGCTCGACAGCGCCGCCGATCGGTTTGCGGCGAAGCATCAAAATTCGAGCTGGGCGAAAGACGGAATCCGCTTGGGCAATGCGCTGCCGGTGGTCGCGCTCGGGCTCTCGGGCATGTTCGCCTTCGACGACTCGCGCCCGCGCCTGTCGGACGCCGGCACCGCGGCGCTCGAGGCGGGCGCGGTCGGGCTGCTCGCTTCGGCGGGGCTGCGCTACGCGATCGGCCGCGCGCGCCCGAACGCGGGGCTGGGCAAGGACGATTTCTCGCCCGGCTCGGGCCAGGACTCGCGGCACTCCTTCCCCTCCAACCACGTGGTCGCGATGTGGGCCGCGATCACGCCCTACGCCGAGGAGTACGGCATGCCCTGGCTCTACGGCGCGGCGGCGCTCACCAACCTCGCGCGCATCGGCAGCCGCGAGCACTGGGTCTCGGACACCGTGGCGAGCTCGCTCATCGGCTACGGGCTGGGTTATCTTGCCTGGGACGCCCAGCGCGCGCGGCGCCTGAAAAAGCACGGCCCCACCGTCCTGCTCGGGCCGCAATCGGTGAACCTCGCATGGCAGCTCGATTGAAACCAGGAACAGAAAAACGGGGTCAGACCACGTTTTTGAAAAAACGTGGTCTGACCCCGTTTTTCCTGACCCCGTTTTTCAGGGCTGCGGCACGCCAAGATCTTTGCAGATCTTTCGTGCCAAATGGTCGTTTATTTCGTTATGGCGCGGAACAGCGCTGCGCTTGTTCTGAGACGGGT
>JBOIFB010000378.1:0-2415 GCA_050741415.1 Burkholderiales bacterium
GGTCTGACCCCGATTTTCCCGATTTTCTGACCCCGATTTTCTCTAGGCTGCGTTGCGGCAGCGCAGGTCGATCTGCGCGGCGAGGCGCTGGATCATGGCCTCGCTCATCTTCGGCTCGCGTGCGAGCTTGCGAAAGAAATGCTCGATGCGGCGCGCCGCAAGCACCGGAATGCCGGAAACCGAGGTGCGCTTTACGCTCCAACCCGGCAACACCAGCAGCGGCTGCACCGGAACGGTCTCGCCCAGCGCGCTCGAGAACCAGCTGCGCACCCAGTCGGCGCGCGTGACCGCCTGCTCGAGCGGGCGGGTCTCGCGCCAGCCGGGAAAGCGCAGGCTCCGGCCGTCGTAGGCCACTTCCCACTCGCCGCCATCGGCGCGCGCGCCGCGCGCCGCGCGGCCCTCGGTCTCGACCGCGAACACGCCGGCAGGCCCGACCAGCACGTGATCGACGCTGAAGCCGCGCTCGGCCACCGGCATATCGTGAAACACGCGGTAGCCCAGCGGCGCCAGACGCTCGAACTCCTGTCCGGCGGCGACTTCGGCCTCGCAGCCGAGCGCGAGCGAGCGCACCCGGCCGAGCGTGCGCCACAGCCGCCACGCGAGCCAGGCCTGCAGCAGCGCCCCTGCGCCGCCGAGCGCAGCGAGCGCGTCGCGCTCGGGCAGCCTGCCCTCGAGCGCCCACTGCGCGGCCAGCAGCGCGGCTGCGAGCGGCAGCGCAAACAGCGCGAGCGCGGCGTACTCCGCCGCGTCGAGCGTCGCCGCGGCCATGCGCGCGCGCAGCGACTCGCCGGGGCTGCGCAGCGGCGCGTGCGCGCGGGGGTTGCGCCCGACCGCGCGCGCCGCGCGCCGGCGCCACACGCCGAGCACCGCCAGGGTGACGACGAACGCCAGGCCGATGCACGCGGCGGGAATCCACTGCCAGAAAAGCATGTCCGCAATGTACCCCGCACGCGGGCGCCGCATCTGCGCGGGTGACGCCGCGCGGCGACAGTCGAAACCGGGGTGTGAGAACCGCTTTTTCTATTCGATCGTCGGCGCGACCGCGCGCGTGTTTACCCACTGCATGATGGCGGCGGCCACTTGGTTCTCGCGCCCGGCGTAGCCGTGGTAGCTGAAGGCCTGGCAGTCCGCCCCGCGCACGCCGTCCGAGCCGGTCACGGTGACGAGCGGGAAGTGGTACTCCCGCGTGATTTTCTCCACCGCATAGTACGGCGTCACGTGGCAGTTATCGGACTTGTGGTGCACCATCAGCACCGGCACCTTGAGCGTGCCGAAGTCGAACCCGGACAGCCCCCGCCCGTCGCGCGCACTCTGCGTGACCGTGGAAGTGAGCACGATGCCGGCCAGCCTGGGGCCTAGCTTCGCCGCGAGCGAGGCCGCCGAGATCGTGCCGCGGCTCGTTCCCACCAGGTAGATCTCGGCGCCGGGAAAGCGCGCCGCAAGCGCGGCGACGATCGCTTCGACGTCGGCCGCGTGCTGGTCGCTCAAGCGGAAGCTGTCGTTGGCGCAGCAGTACTGGTCGCCCGGCATGTCGACCGAGAGCGCGATATCCTCCGCGTCGACGAACCGCGCGCGGGTGCGGATCAGGTAGTTGCCGAGCAGCTTGAACCACGTGCCGCGCGCCTTCTGCTGGATCCGCATGACCCCGTCGTCGCCGGGAAACAGCATCAGTATCCGCTTGGGTTTCTGGTCCGCCGCTGCCATCGACAGCAGCACCGGCTCGTCGACGCCCTTGCGCACCTCGACGTGCACCACCTCCTCGTACGGCGCGGCGGACGCCTTGATGCGCTCGACCCAGTTGTCCGCGCGCGCGGCGGACGCGGCGAGAGCGAGCGCGGCGGCAAAGGCAAGGCGCTTCATTTTTTCGCCCGGTAGTGCAGCGGAAACAGCCGCTCGACCACCGGCCCATCGGCGACCCAGGCCTTGCACCCGTCGATGAAGTAGGGTTTTCGGTTCGCCTCGTCGAGTGCGGCCTCGGTCGCGGCCTTGCCCGCCTTGGGCCAGCCGCCCATGGTCTGGAACGCAACCGTCGCCGCGGGCATCAGCAGCTCCTTCAGGTGGGTGCAGCCCTTGGTGCCGCCGACCGCGTCCTGCACCGCGCGCCGCCAGCCGCCGCCGACCTTGGCGCCGATCAGCTTCTCGAATGCAGGCGCCACCGTGAAGCAGGCGCCGTAGGGCGCCTCTTGGGTCGCCACCTCGATCGCGCGCACCGTCATGTCGCGCTCCAGGGTCAGCCGCAGCTGCATGTCGTGCACGTGCATGCCCGCCTCGCGCCGGCCGCGGTAAGGTTCTTCCACCGCGTAGGTCTTCTGGTCGACGATGCTCGCCTCGATGTCGAACAGCCCGTCGTCGCGCTCGTAGCCTTCGCAGCGGATGGTGCGGGTGTGCAGCGGGCGCCGCGGCGCCGCGGAGGAA
>JBOIFB010000379.1:0-2395 GCA_050741415.1 Burkholderiales bacterium
GGGCTGCGCGGTCGAATCGATCACCTTCGATCCGTATCCGGGCTAGTCAGGCTTCGAGGTTGTCGATCAGGCGCGTGGCGCCAAGGCGCGCCGCGCCGAGTACCACGAGTCCGGTGTCGTCGCGATCGGGCGCGGCCATATCTTCTCGCCTTCGCACCTCGATATAGTCCGGCTGCCAGCTCGCGGCGGCGAGTGCGCGCATCCCCTCGGCGCCGAGCGCATCGAAGTTTCGCGCGCCTTGGCCGAGCCGGGTCTGGACGTGCCGCAGGACCTGGTGCAGCCGCGGCGCCTCGGCACGCTCTGATGCCGAGAGGTAGCCGTTGCGCGAGCTCATCGCCAGGCCGTCCGCCTCGCGCAGAGTCTCTCCGGCGACGATCTCGATCGGCAGGTTGAACTGGCGCACCATGCCGCGCACGATCTTCAGCTGTTGATAGTCCTTCTTGCCGAATATCGCCCAAGTCGGCCGAACGCAGTTGAACAGCTTGAGCACCACGGTGCTCACTCCGTGGAAAAAGCGCGGGCGGAATCTTCCCTCGAGCTCGTTCGCAAGCGGCGGCGGTTCCACGACGTAGACCTGGCGCTCGGGATAGAGCGTTCCTTCGTCGGGCGCGAAAACGAGCTCAACGCCCTCGGCGGCGAGCTTCTCGCAGTCGGAGGCGAAGCTACGGGGGTAGCGCTCGAAGTCCTCGCCCGGAGCGAATTGCAGCCGGTTGACGAATATGCTCACCGCCACCCGCGGCGCGCGCTGCCGTGCGAGCCGGACCAGCGACAAGTGGCCTTCATGCAGATTGCCCATAGTCGGCACGAACGCGAGCGGAGCGCCCGGCGTTTGGACGCGCAGTGTCGCAATGTCGCTGACGACGCGCATCTCAACCGAGGTTGAAGAACTCGCGCCGGCTCTTCATGCCTCGAATCCGCTCGACCAAGAGCTCTAAATCCGCGTCTCGCTGCGCGAAATTAAGTTTCTCGGAATTCACGATCAGCACGGGCGACGCGTCGTAGTGGTAGAAGAACCGCGTGTAGTTGTCGGCCAACAAGGCAAGGTATTCGTCGCTGATGCCGCGCTCGAACGGCGCCGCACGCCGTTTGACGCGCTCTACCAGGATGTCAGGCTGCGCCTGCAGGTAGACGACCAGATCGGGCGCCGGGGCATGCGGGCGAAGTGCCTCGTAGATGCGTTGGTAGAGGGCGAATTCGTCGCCCGAAAGCGTGATGCGCGCGAACAGCGGATCCTTGTCGAGCAGAAAGTCCGATACGGTGGGCTTGCGGAACATGTCGGCTTGCGCGAGCGGCTCTATCTGCTTGGCGCGCTGGAAGAGAAAGAACAGCTGCGTCGGAAGCGCGTAGCGTGGCATGTCCTGGTAAAAGCGCGCGAGAAACGGGTTCTCCGCGGGCTGCTCGAGCAACAGGTCGGTACCGAGATGCTCGCCCAGGCGGCGCGCCAGGCTGGTCTTGCCTGCCCCAACCGGACCCTCCACCACCAGGTAGCGGAAGCGCTCGCTCACGCCATGGGCTCCACGTCCTGGGGCGCGCAGGCTCGCAGTAGCTGTTCGGCGGTGCCGCGGCCCGGAATACTGACGCTCGGGCAGATCTCCGCCAGCGGCCGCAGCACGAAAGCGCGTTGGTGCATGCGTGGGTGCGGCACGATGAGCGAGGCCGAGGTGATGACCGCGTCGCCGTAGAGCAGAAGATCCAGATCCAGCGTGCGCGGGGCGTCCGGAAAGCTGCGCTCGCGCCCGTGCCGCTTCTCGATCGCCTGCAATTCCGCGAGCAGGCGGTGCGGCTCCAGCTCGGTGTCGAATCGAGCGACCGCATTGACGAAGTCCGGCTGAGCCTCGTGCCCCAGCGGTGCGCTGCGGTAAATGCGCGAGTGGCTCACCAGGTGCGTCTGCGGCAGACGATCGAGCTCGTCGAGCGCCGCGAGTACCTGCTCACGCGGACGGACGAGGTTGGAGCCCAGGCCGACGTAAGCGGTAACGCACGTCACGGCGTTTGCGCGGCGTCGGTGGAGGGCGGATTCTTGCGGCGTCGACGCCGGCGCTTCTTGGGCGCGGTCTCCGGCATGAGCATCGCCTTGCGCGTCTCGGCATCGGCCTGATGGAACGCTCGCCACCACGCCTCGACATCAGCGCCCACCTCGCCGCTTGCCGCGCGCAGCACGAGAAAATCGTATCCCATCCTGAAGCGCGTCGACTCGACCAGGCGATATGGACGCTGTCCGGAGCGCTGCTCGAAGCGCGGCTGCATGATCCAGACTTCGCGCATGGTCGCGGTGAGCCTGCGCGTGATGGCGAGCTTCTCGCACTGCGCGTTGAGCACGTCGTCCATCGCCGCCTCGAGCGCCGGCAGCGGCCGCTCGCCGCGTCCCTGGCGCGCTTTCCAGGCTGCCAGCACC
>JBOIFB010000380.1:0-2392 GCA_050741415.1 Burkholderiales bacterium
GATTGCCTGGCCGGTGATGTGGCGCGAGGCCTCCGACGCGAGCAGCAGCGCGAGGCCTTTCAGGTCCTCGTCGCCGCCCAGGCGCCGGGTCGGAGTGACCTCGACCAGCATCTCGCCCAGCGCATCAAGCGTGCCCTTGGTCATCTTGGAGGGGAAGAAGCCGGGGCAGATCGCGTTCACCGTGATGCCGTGCTCGCCCCATTCGGCGGCGAACTGGCGCGTCAAGCCCACTACGCCGTGCTTGGTCGCGTTGTAGGCGATGGTGCGCACCACGCGCGGATCGCTCGCCGCGATTCCCGCGATCGAGGCGATGTTGACGATGCGGCCCCATTTGGCCGGGATCATCGATTTTTTCGCCACCTGCTGTGAGGCGAGGAAGGTCCCGGTCAGGTTCAGGTTCACCAGCTTGTCCCAGGCTTCGAGCGGATGGTCCTCGGCCGGCGAGCCCCAGGTGGCGCCGGCGTTGTTCACCAGGATGTCGACCTTGCCGTGTTTCTTCAGCACCGCGTCGACCAGCGGCGCGATCTGCTCGCGCTTGCCCAGGTCGCAGGCGTAGGGCGCGGCCTCGATTCCTTGCTTGGCGAGCCGCGCCACTGCGGCGTCGAGCTCGTCCCTCTTGCGCGCGGTGAGAGCGATCTTCGCGCCCATCTCGCCCAGCGCTTCGGCGATCTGCAGGCCGAGCCCGCGCGAGCCGCCGGTGACGAGCGCGATTCGCCCGGTGAGGTCGAACAGCTGCTTGACGCTCATGCGCTTCTCCTTCGCAGGGGGAGCCGAAATTCTAGCCGAATTGGTACACTGCGCACTTTTTTGGATCCGGCGTGCGAATCATCTGCCTCGACCTCGAAGGCGTTCTAGTGCCCGAGATCTGGATCGAAGTCTCGAAGCGAACCGGCATCGGGGCGCTTGCGCGCACCACGCGCGACGAGCCGGATTACGACAAGCTGATGCGCTACCGGCTCGACCTGCTGCGCCATCACGGCCTGCGCCTGGCCGACATCCAGCAGGTGATCGCGTCGATGGCGCCGCTCGAGGGCGCGCCCGCGTTCCTCGACGCGCTGCGCGCGCGCGACCAGGTGGTGATTCTGTCGGACACCTTCTACGAGTTCGCCGGCCCGCTCATGCGCCAGCTCGGCCGCCCGACGCTGTTCTGCCACCGGCTCGAGGCCGGCGCCGACGGCTTCGTCGGACGCCATGAGCTCAGGATGGCGGACCAGAAGCGCGCTGCGGTGCGCGCCTTCCAGGGACTCAACTTCCGCGTGACCGCCGTCGGCGATTCCTACAACGACACCGCGATGCTTGCCGCGGCCGATGCCGGCATTTTCTTCCGCCCGCCGGCGGCGATCGCGGCCCAGTTCGCGCAGTTCGCGGTCACCCGGACGTATACCGAGCTCGAGGCCGCGATCGGCGCGGCCGCTACTGCTTGAGCTGGAGCGACTTGTACTCGAGGAACTCTTCCAGGCCGTAGCTGCCCGCCTCGCGCCCGTGGCCGGACTGCTTGAAGCCGCCGAAGGGGGCGTTCATGTTGAAGGCGCCGCCGTTGACGTCGACTTGACCGGCGCGGATGCGGCGCGCGACCTTCTGCGCGCGCGCCTCGTCCTTGCCCCATACCGCGCCTGCAAGGCCATAGGGTGTGTCGTTGGCGATATGGATCGCCTCTTCCTCGTCGGTGTAGGCGATGATCGATAGCACCGGGCCGAAGATTTCCTCCTGCTCGATGGTCGATCCGGGCTTGACCTTGCCGAATACCGTCGGCTTGACGAAGTAGCCGCCCGGCACTCCCTCGGGCTGCTCCGCGCCGCCGGTGAGCAGCTGCGCGCCTTCCTGCACGCCTTTCTGGATGTACTTGCGCACTCGCTCGCGCTGCGCCGCCGAGGAGAGCGGACCGAGCCGGGTCGTTTCCGACATCGGGTCGCCGAGCGTGAAGCCCATGGCCACTTCCACCGCAATCTTGGCCGCCTCTTCGTACTTCGACGCCGGAACCAGCATGCGGGTGAGCGCGGTGCAGGTCTGGCCCGAATTGAGATAGCAGCCGTTGACCGTGCCCTTGACCGCGGCGGCGAGGTCGGCGTCGTCCAGGATCACCGAGGGCGATTTGCCGCCGAGCTCGAGCGCGACGCGCTTGACGCCGTGCGCTGCGACCTCGGAGATGCGCTTGCCGGCGCGGGTCGAGCCGGTGAACGAGATCATGTCGACCGCGGGATGGCGCACGAGCGCTTCGCCGATCTGCGGGCCCAAGCCGGTGACGAGATTGAACACGCCCTTGGGCAGGCCGGCGGCTTCGATCACTTCGGCCAGCACGAAGGCGTTGAACGGCGCCACTTCCGAAGGCTTGAGCACCACGGTGCAGCCCGCGGCGAGCGCGGGCGCGACCTTGAGCGCGATCTGGTGCAGC
>JBOIFB010000381.1:0-2384 GCA_050741415.1 Burkholderiales bacterium
GATTTTCGAGATGTACTGCGACGGCTTCGGTCCCCGAGTGATCGCCAAGTGCATGAATGGCGATCCCCGCTATCGGGCTGAGTCGCGCAAATACTTCAACGGGCAGCGCCCACCAAAGCCTGCCGTGGGCAAGCGCGGATCAGGCTCGTGGGCACCGACTGCGATCAGGGACATGTTGCGGAATCCGCGCTATCGGGGTGAGCTGGTGTTCGGGCGAATGCAGACCCAGTACGACGAGGATGGCCGCGAGTATCGCATCAAGCAAGCTGTGAAGGGCAAGATCATCAGCACCATCGTCAAGGATTTGCGCACCATTCCAGAGCCGTTGTGGGAAGCGGCCCAGAAGCGGATCAAGGGAATGGCCGCTGCCTACATGCGCGACGAAGCGAAGAATGGCGCGCTGAAATATGGAAAGCCCGAGACCGGCCGTCATTCGCCGTACCTGCTCTCAGGCATCTTCGCGTGCCCGGAATGTGGCGGCTCGCTGATCGCGCACCGCATGAGCATGGGCGCAGGCAAGACCCGCCGGCTGGTCGCTCACTACGTTTGCAGCGCGAACAACAAGCGAGGCGAGACGATCTGCAAGAACAACGCCCGCGTACCCCAGGCAGAGCTTGACGCGAAGCTGATGGCGTACATCGAGGACCACGTACTGACGCCCGAACGAGCCGCAGCCGCGTTCAAGAAGGCGGTCGAGGATGGCAAGCGGCGCGTGCATAAAGACCCCGGCCTCCGGGCCAAGCTGGACGCGCAGATGGTTCGCCTGACGCGCGAGAAGGCGAACCTGACCGCGCTATCGGCTCAGAAGCTTGATGACCCCGAGGCCGTAGCAGACCAGATCAACGAGCGGCACCGCGAGATCGAGCGGATCAAGCTGGAACTCGCGGGCTTGCCGGAAGCGCGGTACGACGAGAACAAGCTGGAAGAAAAGAAGGCCCGGATGCTAGAGCGCCTCCGCCGCTTCCGTGACACGGCAAAGGATAGGCGCAATATCCCACTGCTCCGGCAGTTTCTCCGGCTCGCAATCAGCATCCACAAGTTGAAGCTCGTGCCGATAGTCGAGCATGAACGCCGGACCTACGATATTGGCGGATGGGCGAAGGTATCAACGGCGCCAATCCGCCGCGAGTCTGTGGCGTCCCCACGGGGATTCGAACCCCGGTTACCGCCGTGAAAGGGCGATGTCCTAGGCCTCTAGACGATGGGGACTTGAGGCGTGCATCAAGTCGGGTCTCTGGTGGAGGTAACCGGGATCGAACCGGTGACCTCTTGCATGCCATGCAAGCGCTCTCCCAGCTGAGCTATACCCCCACGCGAGGGCGCGAATTATAGCGAGCGATGCTGGATACGTAAAGCGAAGCGGCGGGTTTTCCTTTCAATTACAGGGGCCGATGCGGCGCGCGGTGATTTGCTGCGTGATGTCGATGTTCGCGCCGCCGATGCGGGTGCTGCTGTGGATTTCGCCGCTCAGTTCGGTGCTGTCGTAGTGCATCTGGCCGCGCCCGCTCATGGCCGATTGCGGGCAGTCGAAGGTCCATCGGTACTCGCCCTCGCCCGCCGGGGTGGAGGTGGTGGTGCAGTCGGCGCGCGGGCGCGCGCGGCGCGCGATGACGCCCGGGTCGGCGGCCTGGGCGCCGCTCACGCACTGCATCGCGCTGGCGGCGGGCGCGCCGGGCATGCCGCTCTGGCTCAGGGTGATCTGCCACTCGCCGGCCAGGATCGACTGCGCCTGGGCGGGCGTCGCCGCAGCGAGCAGGACGGCGAGGAACAGAGTGCGCATCAGTCGCTCTCCAGGTGATGCGCAAGGCGCGCGAGCACGATCTCGCGCCCGAGCAGCTCGAGCACGGCGTCGATCGACGGGGTCTGGGTGCGCCCGGTGAGGAGCACGCGCAGCGGCATCGCGAGCTGCGGCATCTTCAGGCCGCTCGAGGCGAGCGCCTGCTTCATCGCGCCGGAGATCGCGCCGCGCTCCCAGGCGGGCGCCGCGGCGAGGCTCGCCCGCAGGCTGCGCAGCGCCGGCCGCGCGGTGTCGGTCAGGTGCTCGGCGAGGAGCGCCGGTTCGGGCTGCGGCTCGGCGTAGAACAGCATCGCCGCTTCCGCCAGGTGCAGTACGGTGGTGGCGCGCTCCTTGAGCAGCGCGACCACGCGCTCGAGCGGCGGCCCGGCATCGGGCGCGGCGCCCAGGCGCCGCAGCTCGGGCTCGACCAGCGCCGCGAGGCGCGCGTCGGGTGCGGCCTTGAGGTAATGCTGGTTCATCCACGCGAGCTTGCCGGGATCGAACTGCGCCGCCGAGTGCGACACGTGCGCGAGATCGAACCACCCGGTCAGCTGCGCCATCGTGAACAGCTCCTCGTCGCCGTGCGACCAGCCCAGGCGCGCGAGGT
>JBOIFB010000382.1:0-2376 GCA_050741415.1 Burkholderiales bacterium
TCTCGAAACCGGCGTCCTCAAGGCCGCGCTTACCGACGGACCCGACTCCCCAGTCTGTGGCAAGGCGCGGGCAAAAACCTATCCAGTCGAGCAGCGGCTCGGCCTAATCTGGGTCTACATCGGCGAGGGTGTACCGCCGCCGCTCGAATCCGACATTCCCGAAGATCTGCTTCATCCCGACGCCGTGCTTCTGGGCCGCGTCACAATGCAGAAGGGAAACTGGCGCTATGCTTGCGAGAACGCGTTCGACGAGGGGCACTTCAAATATCTGCACCGCTACGGCGTGCTGTTCTCGCTGTTCCGCGAATTTCCCGCTTGGTCGACGATGCGAGTCATTGACGAGGAGTTGGGTTGGATCACTCGCGACGTGCAATCGGTGAGCTATAGCGGCGACTACAAGGGACTAGGGCACTGGCCGCGGAAGTCCGCACTCAAGCGCAAAGGCGGTTGGTTCCGGGTGTCGATGAGGCTACCCGGAATCATGCGCAACCATCACGTCGGAACAGCGCGCACAAATTATTCGTGGTACGTGCCGGTAGGCGAGGATAAGTACCGGTACTTCCAGTACTACACGACCCAGGCACGTGGCCTCGACGCGCTTTGGTTCCGCCTGCACTTCTGGCTCTATTTGCGCTGGGTGCACTTCGTGCAGTTCAACAAGCAGGATCTAGACATGGTCGAAATGCTTCCCGAGACGAGGCCCTCGCGCATATATCGACCGGATATCGCAATCATCGCGTGGCGGAAGCTGTGCGAGAGCGCTCGCCAATTCACAAAAAAAGTGCAGACCGAGGAAATTACCGCGACGTAGCGATGCGTCGCGCGTTGCGACTGGATCGGCTCGCAATTTCCAATCAATAGGAGTGCACGTGTCGGAGATCACGGTCATAGTGGAAATGAGGGCGCTCCCGGGGCGTGAAGTCGCGCTGGAGCGAAAGCTTCGCGCGGCGGTCTCCCCTACCCACGGGGAGCAAGGATGCATCAGGTTCGCTCTGCATCGATCGAGCTCGCAGCCGAATCTGTTCCTACTGGTCGAGCGCTGGGCGTCCCAGCACGCGCTCGACGAGCACCTCGGCCAGCCCTACCTGATAACGCTGCTTGCCGCTATCAAGGAGCTGACCGAAAGCGCGAACGCGCAGACCTACCAAATGCTCCCCGAAGGCAACGCTTCGAAGCTGCTCTAGCGCATTCGGGGACAACGTATGACCTCCTTCAGGATTGGACAGATCGTGCCGAGTTCGAACACGACCATGGAAACGGAGATTCCGGCCATGCTGCGCGCGCGCGAAGCGGTGCGGCCAGAGCGGTTCACGTTCCATTCGAGTCGCATGCGCATGCACAAGGTCACGCCGGAGGCGCTCCAGGCGATGAACCGCGAGGCAGGGCGCTGCGCCGGCGAACTTGCGGACGCCCGCGTGGACGTCATAAGCACCGCTTGCCTGGTCGCAATCATGGCCTCCGGGCGCGGTTATCACAGGCAGGCGGAACACGAGCTCGAGCGGGTCTGCCTCGACAACGGCTGCAATGCCAAAGTCATGACCTCCGCCGGCGCGCTGATCGAGGGGCTCAACGCGATCGGCGCGAGGAAGATTTCCCTGCTCGCGCCCTACATGCGCTCGCTCACGCGCCTGGTGGTCGACTACATCGAGGCCGAGGGCATCGAGGTAGTGGACGCCATCTCGTTCGAGATTCCAGACAATTTGGCGGTTGGTTGCCGTGACCCGATGGATCTCGTACGAGACGCGAAGCGGCTGAGCATCGCAAACGTGGACGCGGTTGTCCTCTCGGCCTGCGTTCAGATGCGCTCGCTGCCGGCGATCGCTACGGTGCAGGCCTCTCTTGGCATTCCGGTTACTTCGACCGCGGTGTGCACTGTTCGCGGGATGCTGACGCGCCTGGGACTTGAGCCGATCGTTCCGGACGCGGGTGAGCTGCTGTCGGGGCGCGCGCGGGAAGTCGGCGCGCTCGGATAGCCGCGGCGGATGCTTTCGATAAAGGATTCCGTTGTCTATCGGCGGCAGGGCTTCGGCAATGCGATAGGGCTTGGGCGCCGGCCAGCGCTGCTGATCGTCGACTTTACCGTTGGCTTCGCCGATCCGGCTGGTTTCGGCGGGGGGAACATCCGGCGCGCGATCGGAAGGACCATCGGACTGCTGGCCTTCTTCCGCGTCCGGCGCCTGCCGGTGGCGTTCTCGCGCATCGTGTACGCGGACGACGGCAGCGATGTCGGTGTGTTCGCCACCAAGGTGCCGACGCTCGCGACGCTAACCGAAGCCAATCCGCGCAGCCATATTGTACCGGCGCTGGCGCCCATGCGCGGAGAACTGGTAGTGCGCAAGACCGAACCCTCGGCGTTCTTTAGCACTGGGCTAGCGG
>JBOIFB010000383.1:0-2373 GCA_050741415.1 Burkholderiales bacterium
GCGCTCTACTCGGTCGACGGCAACGACGTCATCTTCGGCGGCTCGGGCAGCGACGTGATCGTCGGCGACGACGTGCTGACGATCAACGTGACCGTCGAGCACGTGACGCTGAACGGCAGGGCGGTGTCGCTGGACTGCTACGACGACGACGTACTGCTCGCGGGCAGCGTCGGCGCCTACATCCGGGCCGGGCAGGATCTGGTGTTCGGCGGCTCGGGCAGCGACACGGTGATCGGCGACGTGCTGGTGATCGACGGCTACGCCAACAGCCACGGCAACGGAATCGACATCGATCAGTACAACCCGTCCCAGCACCGCGACGACGGCCTGCCGCAGGACCACGACTGGTTTGAGCCCAGGGGCTACGGCTGGAAGGGTTCCGCGGGCGACATCGACATCGTCGACAACTGCGACACGGTCTACGGCGGCACCGGACACAACGTGGTCTGGGGCGGCAGCATGGTCGGCATTTACGCCAGCCAGACCCACTCTCCGTGGTCGAACTCCAATCCGTGCGGACCGCTGGTCTTCGACGACTGCACCGGTTGGTTCTTCACGGCCTCCAACGTCGAGCCGTTCAGCTTCCACGGCAACCAGTGGGATTTCCTGTACGACGGCGGCTGGCAGGACACGATCTACGGCGGACACAACCTGCCGAGGAAGTTCGCGAGCTGGGATCCAAGCTGCTTCGGCGCCTGCGAGCCGTCGATCGACTGGCACGGCAAGTTCTTCGCCAAGCCCGGGCCGTGCGCGATCTCGGATTCGTGCTCGTGGGTCTCGGATTTCGTCAATAATGTCGGGCAGAGTCCCAGTCAGCAAAATCCGAACTTCGGCATCAAGGTATATCTATGACCACTCAGCTGTTGATCTACGAAACGGCAGTACCGGTTTCGGGCGGCCGGCACAAGGGCTGCTCGGTGGAGGCGGGGCGCGACTACGCGTTTGCGCGCAACGTGAACTCGGTGCCGCTGATGGCGGTGGAGTTTCCGCGCGCGGCGGCGGAGTATGCGATCGTGTTCGCCGGGGCGCAGGATGCGCTGATGCCGGCGGTGATCCTGGGGGTGCGCGGCAACGAGAACCTCTACCTGTCGGACAAGGCGGCCTGGCAGGCCAAGTACATTCCGGCCTTCGTGCGCCGCTACCCCTTCGTATTTTCGACTGCCGACGACGGCAAGACGTTCATGCTGTGCGTAGACGAAGCCTTTCCGGGGTTCAACCGGGAAGGGCGCGGGCAGAATCTTTTCGGGGAGGACGGCAAGCCCACCGCCTACGTGGACAACGTGCTCAAGTTCCTGCAGGAGTACCAGGCGCAGTTTCAGCGCACGCAGGTGTTTTGCAGGAAAGTGAAGGAGCTCAATCTGCTCGAGCCGATGCAGGCGCAGGTGTCGCTCAGCTCGGGCGAGCGGCTCTCGCTCGGCGGCTTCTGGGCGATCAACCGGACCAAGCTGAAGGCCCTGCCCGGGGACAAGCTCGAAGAGCTGGCAAAGACTGACGAGCTCGAGCTGCTGTACCTGCACATGCAGTCGATGCGCAACTTCGACGACCTGAAGGACCGGCTGGCGGCCGCCCCCGGACGCCAGAGCGAGCCGGCGACCGCCGCGACCGACTGAGCTGCCGCGAAGCGTCGCGGGTGAGCTAGGATGTAGGCAGCCCCTCGGGCTGCCCGCGCGGCCGTTTGACTGAGATTCCATGCCAGGTAGAGCCCCGATCTACTCTGTAGGAACCGACGACCATCTACGGTCGGAGGCCGCCGCCTGGGCACGGTTCTCGTCGGCGCAGGATGCGGCGGAATTCTGCGCGAGCTGGCTCGCGATCCTGTGCGGCCAGGTCGAGCGCGCCAGCGGCGCGCTGCTGCTGCTCGGGCCGGATCCGCAGGGCGCCTACTCGGCGGCCGCGGTGTGGCCGGATTCGACGCGCAACATGCAGTATCTCAGCGCCGCGGCGGAGCGAACGCTCAGGGAAAAGCACGGGATCGTGGTGGCTCCCGACGGGGTCTCGGCCCCCGTGCGCGAGCAGACGGCCTACGTCGGGTATCCGATCGAGGTCTCCGGCGCCTTGCGCGGCGCGGTCGTGCTCGATCTTGCGCCCGGGCCCGAGCATGCCCTGCAGCATGCGCTGCGGATGCTGCACTGGTCGAGCGCGTGGCTGGTGGACTGGTTCCACCAGCAGCAGTCCAGGGCGCTCGACCAGCGCCTTGCGCGCCTGGCGCTCGCAAGCGATCTCGTCGCCACCGCCCTGCAGGAACGCCGTTTCGCGGCCAGCGCGCTCGCGGTCGCAAACGAGCTCGCGTCGCGGCTGCAATGCGACCGCGTGAGCGTCGGCGCCGAGGATTCCGGCAGCATCGAGGTGCAGGCGATGTCGCATAGCGCGACC
>JBOIFB010000384.1:0-2369 GCA_050741415.1 Burkholderiales bacterium
CCCGGGCGCCCTTCCCTGCCCGTCACCGCGACCGGACCGCGGTCCGGCGCGTAAGCGTAGCGCCGCTCCGGCTGTATTGCCAAGCCGCTTGCAGCGTCGCGCTCCAGCAATGGAGCATACCCGAGTTCTGCGAGCATCCTGCGCTCGAAACCCCGCAATACTGCGGCATGAGATGCGCGCGCCGAGAGACGCGCAAGGCTATCCGCGTAGGCATCGAAAAGCCCTTCGTGCGGATCCTCCCGCGCCAGCAGCCTAAGCAGAAGTTCATTCAAATAGTATCCGCACATTAAGCCGAGCCCCTCGAGCGAGCGCAGCCCCGCAGCCCACTCTGCTGCGACCAAATTGCCAAGTTCTCCCGAAGCGCTCCAACTCAGTCGCAGCGGCTGAAAGGCGAGCAGCACACCTCGCATTGCCGAGCGTGGGCGTCGCGCTCCGCGTGCCAGCAACGCCACTCGACCGTAGCGCCTGGTGAACGTTTCGACGATCAGGCTAGTCTCCTTGTAGGGATGAGTATGCAGCACAAACCCCGGCTCGTGGTCCGCCCTGCGGCGTGCTGCCCGGCTATCCATAACCGAGCCCGCGCAGGATACGTTCGTCGTCGGTCCAGCCGCGCCGCACTTTGACCCAGACGCCGAGATAGACCTTGCCGCCGAACAGTCGCTCCATGTCCTTGCGTGCAGCCTCGGCCAGGCGCTTGAGCTGCGCACCCTTGCTGCCGATTACAATCCCTTTCTGGCTCTCGCGCTCAACCAGGATCGTCGCTTCGATTCTGCGCAAGCGGCCTTCCTCGCAAAAGCTATCGATCATCACTTCACAGCGATAAGGCAGCTCCTCGCCCAGCATCTGAAACAACTTTTCGCGCAAAAGCTCTGCGGCGAAAAACCGCTCATCGCGATCGGTTAGCTGCTCCGGCGGATACATGGCCGGCGCCTCGGGGAGTGCGTCTCGAAGGACGCTCAGCAACTCCGGTAAATTCTTTCCGTTGCGCGCGCTTACCGGCACGATGGCGAAAAACTCGCGTTCCTTGCTGAGTCGCGCGATAAATGGAATCAGCTCGGCAGAACTTTTTACCCGGTCTATCTTATTCACTACCGCCACGACCTTGCGCCCGTGGGGAATGCGCGCTAGACCGGCTCGGTCTTCCGCGCCGTAGCGTGCGGCGTCGATCACGAACCCCACGACGTCCGCGTCACGCACCGCGTTTGATGCGCGCCGATTCAGCGTCCGATGCAAAATATCCCGGTGGCGCGATTGCAGGCCAGGCGAATCTATAAAGACGAACTGGCAGTTGCCGGTATTCAATATCCCAGTCACCAGGTGGCGGGTGGTCTGCGCCTTGGGCGACACGATCGACAGTTTCTCGCCAATCAGTCTATTGAGCAGCGTAGACTTTCCCGTATTGGGTCGCCCCGCGATCGCGACGGTGCCGCAGCGAAACGCGATCATTGCCCGAGTTCCTTCAGCATCCCCTCCGCGGCCTGCTGCTCTGCGCGCTGGCGCGACGTTCCGTTGCCCGTCGAGCGCAGACCGAGTTCCGCGACCACGCACTCGACATCGAACGTTTGAAGATGCGCGGCTCCCCGGGTCGCGGTCACTCGATACTCGGGTAGAGGTCGGTGACGGCCCTGGAGATACTCCTGCAAGCGTGTTTTCGCGTCTTTACCGGTTCGCTCCGGGTCCAGTTCTTCGAGCATATCGCTGTAGACCACGAGCACGACCGAGCGCGCCGCATCGTATCCGCCGTCGAGCAGCACCGCCCCGAAAACCGCCTCCATCGCGTCCGCAAGGATCGACGGCCGCGACCCTCCCGGGTTCGCAAGTTCGCCCTCGCCCAGGCGCAGCTGCCCGCCAAGCGCAAGCTTCCGCGCGAGATCACATAACGTCTCTTCGCGTACCAGACCGGCTCTGAGACGCGTCAACTCGCCTTCGGAAAGCGACGGGAAGCGACCGTAAAGCAACTCCGCGACGACGCAGTCGAGCACGCCGTCGCCGAGGAATTCGAGCCGTTCGTTGTGGGACGACCCGTAACTTCGGTGCGTGAGGGCCTGGTCCAGCAGCGCCGCATTGCGGAAGCGGTAGCCGAGACGGCTCTCAAGCGTCGCGGGCCGGGTCAAGGGAAATCAGGAACCGGAGGAACTCGCCTGAAAATCGATATACAGGCCGACATTGGCGAACAGGGGAATTTCCTTGCGGTAGGCGAAGGAGATAACGACCTGGCCGCTATCTCTCGAGATTATGAGGTCGCTTGGCTTGAGCGACGGCATGTCGTCGATCGCCTGCCGCAAATCGAATGACTTGCGAATCTCGGCCGGTGAGGTTTCACCCGAATTGGCGATCGCGGTGATCGCCTCTTTGATGGTGAAGTATTC
>JBOIFB010000385.1:0-2359 GCA_050741415.1 Burkholderiales bacterium
GCGCCCGTTCGATGACGCCGTAGAGCGGCGCGAGCTGCGCCGGGTGACCACGCTCGACATCGACGCGCCCGCGCGGGCCTGAACGCCTAGCCCGGCGCGTGCCGCCTGAGTACCCGCCCCGCGCGCGCGCCGCTCGGGCGGCCGTCGCGCCAGGCGATCTGGCCGTTGACCATCACCAGCTCGATCCCTTCGGCGGGCGCGGCGGGACGCTCGAAGGTCGCGGTGTCGCGCACCCGCGCGGGGTCGAACAGGGTGAGGTCCGCGTAGGCGCCGGGCGCGACCAGGCCGCGCCCCTCGAGCCCGAAGTTGCGCGCCGAGAGTCCGGTCATCTTGTGCACCGCCTGCTCGAGCGTGAACAATCCCTCGTCGCGCGCGTAGTGCCCGAGCACGCGCGGGAAAGTGCCCCACAGGCGCGGGTGCGGATGCACGTCGTGCGGCAGGCCGTCCGAGCCGATCATGGTCGGTGCAAATGCGAGCACGCGCCGCACGTCCTCCTCGCTCATCTGGAAGTACACCGCCCCGGCCGGCTGCAGCCGGGCCGCGGCCTGCTCCGGAGCGCAGCCCATCGTGCGCGCGACCTCGTCCAGCGCCTTGCCGGCGAGCTCGGGATGCGGCTTGGACCAGGTCACCAGGGTCTTCGATGCGCGCGCCGCCATGTCCCAGCGCAGCACCGTCGAGGACGCGGCGTACGGATAGGCGTCGAGCGCCACCGGCTGCGCGCGCATCGCGGACTCGATCGCCGCCAGGCTCTCGCGCGTCCTGCCGTGGTTCGCCACGCCCGCGGCCTTGTGATGCGAGATGAATGCCGGCACCCCCGCTTCGCGCCCGATGCGGAAGGTCTCGCCGAGCGACTCGAGCAGGTGGTCGGCCTCGTCGCGCATGTGCGTGACGTAAAGTGCGCCGCGCGCGCGCAGCGGCGCGCAAAGCTCGATCACCTCTTCGGTTGGTGCCGCGTTGGCCGGCGCGTAGAACAAACCGGTCGACAGACCGATCGCGCCGGCGTCGAGGCTTTCCGCCACCAGCGCGCGCATGCGCGCGATCTCGCTCTTGGTCGCCGCGCGGTCGAGGCGGTCCATGCTCGCGACGCGCAGCGTGCTGTGGCCGACGAGCAGCGCGGCATTGAGCGCGGCCGGGCGCGCGCGAAGCTCCTCCAGGTAGTCGGCAAAGCGCGGGTAGCGGTACGAGCCGCCGGCGTCGAGCAGGTCGAGCGGCGGCGGAACGCGATCGGCGACCAGCGGCGCGAGGCTGATGCCGCAGTTGCCGCCGATCACGGTGGTCACGCCCTGGCTCAGCTTGGGCGTCATGTCCGGCTCGGCGAGCAGCAGCCGGTCGTCATGCGTGTGCACGTCGATGAAGCCGGGCGCCAGGACGCGGCCCGAGGCGTCGATCTCGCACCCGGCGCGCCAGCCCCCGAGCCGGCCGAGCGCGGAGATGCGTTCGCCGCGCACCGCGACGTCGGCCTCGCGCCGCGGCGCGCCGCTGCCGTCGATCACGAGCGCGTTCCGGAATACAAGGTCGCAGCTCTCGCCCGCCATGCGCTTCGCCTCCGTCTTAATCCGCCAGGCGCAGCTCGCAGCGAACGGCGTCCCAGCCGACCGCGACGCGCGCATCCGCGCGCCGCTCGACCAGGCCCAGCTCGGCGAGCCGCTTCACGTCAGTATGCACGTTCTTGTAGTCGCGCTCGAGCCGCCGCGCGAGCTCGTAGACCGACAGCGGCCCCGCCGCGCGCAGGCGCGCGAGCAGCTGCCAGCGTGCGGGCGTGAGATTCTTCAGCAGCACCGGCAGGTCCGGCAGGGTCAGCACCGCGAGCGGCGGCGCGCGCCGGCCCTCGGCGGTGCGGTTCCACGCCGCCTCGAAGCGGTCGAGCGCGTCGCCCGGCCGACCGAGGCGCAGCTCAAGCGTGTTCGCCAACGCTCCCCCCGGCCGCTTCGACGTCGCGCTCGAAGTCGTAGCGCAGCTGCTCGACCGAGCGGAACTCGTACGGCAGCACACGCCCCTGCACGCGGCGGCGGCCGTTTGCGTATTCGACCAAGGCGCCGTAGCGCAGGCGGTAGCCGAGATCGGCGCAAAGCTCGATCTCGAGCAGCGCACCGTCGTCCAGCAGAACCTTTTCCTGCAGCCGCGGCATATGGCTTAGAATACCATAGCTTAGGTGGGCTAGAATACCCCGCATGGCCTCCCGGGACGCCTTCTTCAACCTCTACCGCCACGGCTTCGCGCGCGTTGCAGTGGCCACGCCCGCACTGCGCGTGGGCGACCCGGCGACCAACGCCGCCGGCACGCTTGCGCTGATGCGCGAGGCTGCGCGCGCAAAGGCGATCGTGTGCGTGTTTCCCGAGCTCGGATTGTCCTCCTACAC
>JBOIFB010000386.1:0-2327 GCA_050741415.1 Burkholderiales bacterium
TCGGCGCCGAGCGCGACGCTGCGGCGCCCGAGCGCGCGGATCGCCGCCGCCACCGCCTGCGCGTCGTCCGCGCGCGCACGGTAGTTCACCGCCACGTCGGCGCCCGCGCCCGCAAGCGCGAGCGCGATCGATTTGCCGATTCCGCGCGAGGCGCCGGTCACCAGCGCCACGCGTCCCGAAAGATCGGTGCTCATAGCCGCTTCGCCACTTCCTCCAGCATCACTTCGGTCGCTCCGCCGCCGATCGACTGCACGCGCGCGTCGCGGGCCATGCGCTCGATGTCGCTGCCGCGCATGTATCCCGCGCCGCCGTGGAACTGCAGGCAATCGTACATCACCTCGTTCACCAGCTCGCCGCAGTAGGCCTTGGCCATCGAAACCTCCTTCACGCAGTCGATCCCCTGCGCGTCGAGCCAGGCCGCGCGATGCACCAGCTCGCGCCCGGCCTCGGCCCGCGCGGCGAGCATCGCCAGGCGCTGGCGCAGCGCCTGCTTGTCCCACAGCGGCGCGCCGAAGGCCTTCCGGGTCTTGACGTACTCGAGCGTCAGCTCGAGCGCGCGCCGGCTCTCGCCGGTCGCCATCGCGGCGAGCGCGATGCGCTCGTTCTGGAAATTGCGCATGATGGCGTAGAAGCCCCGCCCCTCCTCGCCCAGCAGCTCGGCGGGCGCATCCTCGAACGCGAGCTCGGCGGTGTCCGAGCAGCGCCAGCCCATCTTGTCGAGGCGGCGCCCGAGCGTGAACCCGGGCGCGTCCTTTTGCAGCGCGAACATCGAAATGCCCTTCGAGCCGGCCGCCGGATCGGTCCTGGCGGCGACGAAAACCAGGTCCGCCAGCGCGCCGTTGGTGATGAACGTCTTGCTGCCGTTGAGCCGCCAGGCGCCGCCTTCGCGCCGCGCCGTGGTCCGGATCGATTTCACGTCCGAGCCCGCGTCGGGCTCGGTGACCGCCACCGCGGTGATCAGCTCGCCGGCGACGACGCCCGGCATCCAGCGCTCGAGCTGCGCCGGCGATCCCGCGCGCGCGAGGTGGGGCGAGGCCATGTCGGTGTGCACCAGCACCGTCGCGGCGAAGCCGCCGAAGCCCGAGCGCCCCAGTTCCTCGGCCAGCAGGGCGGTGGCAAGCGCGCTCATGCCGCCGCCGCCGTATTTCTCGGGATGGCGCAGGCCGAGGAAGCCGTAGCGCCCCATCTCGCGCAGCAGCGCGCGCGGCACGAAGCCCTGCTCTTCCCAGGCGCACGCCTGCGGCACCACCTCCTTCGCGACGAAGCGGCGCAGCGTCTCGCGCAGCAGCCGGTGGGTCTCGTCGAAATAAGGCGAAGGCATGATGCCCGACATTATGCGGCGCGCGCCGCGAGGCGGCGGCGGAATTCGAACGCAAGCAGCGGCAGGCCGAGCGCGGCGACGGCGAATACCGGCCGCGTGCCGACATGGTCCACGATGCGCGCCGAGATCCACACCCCCGCCGACTGGCCGGTGAACAGCGACAGCGCGAACAGCGACACCGCGGCGCCGCGCGCTTCAGGCGCCATCTGGGTCGCGTGCACCTGCAGCGTGTTGTGCAGCATGTACAGGCCCGTGCCGGCGGCCATCAGGCAGGGCACCGCGTAGGCCGCGCTCGGCGCGGCGATCATGCCGAGCCAGGCGAGGCCGAGCAGCGCCCCGCCCACGCTCACCAGCCCGGTCTCGCCCAGGCGCGGCACGACGCGCCCGGCGAGCGCGGCGTACAGCAGCCCGCCGGCGGCGAACGAAGCCACCAGCGCGCCGCTCGCGCCGAGGCTCACTCCCAGCTGCTCGTGCAGGTGCAGCGCGACGAAGGCGAGCGCGCCGTAGAACAGCAGCGCCTCGGCGAACACCGTGGCCAGCATCACCCGCACCCAAGGCAGGCGCAGCAGCCCCGCCATGCGGCGGAAGGCATCGGGCAGCGACGACGCGGCGCCGCTCGCGGGCCGCGTGAGCGGGTTGCGGCGCAGCTCGTACGCGAGCAGCGCGGCGATCGCGAGGTAGAGCACGCCCAAGGCCACGAACACCGTGCGCCAGCCGAAAGCTTCGCCCAGCACTCCGCCGGCGGTGGTGCCGAGCGCAATGCCGCTCATATTCCCGATCAGGAAGCGCGCCAGCACGGGCTGGCGGCGCTCGTAGGGCACCACGTCGCCGATCCACGCCATCGAAACCGGGATCAGCGCGCCGACCGTCGCGCCCGAGACGAAGCGCGCCGCGACCAGCCAGCCGAGCGAGGGCGCGGCCGCGCAAGCGAAGGTCCCGAGCGCCGAGAGCGCGGTCGCTGCGGTGACGACCCGGTACTTGCCGATGCGGTCGCCGATCGGGCCGT
>JBOIFB010000387.1:0-2316 GCA_050741415.1 Burkholderiales bacterium
GTGTAGTACGGCCGCAGCCGCAGCCGGCCGCGCTGCCAGTCGTAGCTGTAGCCCAGGCGCAGCTCGTTGCCGCCCGAGGTGTGGCTTACGTCGCGCAGTGCCTCCGCGTACACCGTCGCCGCACCGAAGCGCCGCTGGTAGCCCGCGCCCGCGTCCAGCCCGGGGCTGCGATCGGCCATCCCCGCCAGGCTGACGGGAATCCGGTCGGACGGGAAGCCCTCGAAGCGGTGCGTGAGAAACAGGTCGAAGCCGTCGTGCTCGCCGCGATCGAATTTGAGGCCGACGCGGTAGGCATGCAGGTAGAGGTGGCCGTTCTCATACAGATAGAGCGGGATCAGGTCGTTGCGCACTCCGGCACCGACGTAGGGCGAGCGCGCCAGGCTCAGCGCGACGCCCATCCCCGCGCCGCCGTCGGATGCGATCAGCCCCTCCAGCGGGTCGCTCGAGGCCGCCGCGCCCGGTGAGACGAGCCAAAGCGAGGCGGCGAACAGGAGCGTCGCGCTGCGCTTGCTCATCCCGGCAGATCGTCCAGCACGCGCTCGAGGTGCCCGACCTCGGCCCAGGCGGTGACGCGCCACGCGCCGGGGCGTGCCTCGAGGCGGTTGAGAGCCGCGTTTGGAATCTCGAAATCGCGCGCCGAAGACAGCCCCCGTCCGGTCGCATGGCGGTAGATCATTTCAAGCACGCCGCCGTGCGTGAACACGAGCAGGCTGCGCCCCGCGTGACCCTCGACGAGCGCCCCGATGCAGGCCAGCGCGCGCCGTTCGAACGCCTTGAGCGCCTCGCCGCTGACGAAATCGAAATCGGGATCCTTGTCGCGAAAGCGCGCGTACTCGTCCGGGTAGCGCTCGCGCACCTCGGCGTAAGTCAGGCGTTCGAACATGCCGTAGTGCCGCTCGCGCAGCGCAGCGTCGAGCGCGACCGGCAGGCCCAGGCGCTCGGCCGCGGGGGCGGCGGTCTGACGGACGCGCATCAGGTCACTCGCGTAGATCGCATCGAAGCGCTCGCCGGCGAGCGCGGCCGCAACCGCGCGCGCCTGGGCGCGCCCGACCTCGCTCAGCGGCACGTCGAGCTGGCCTTGGACGCGGCCTTCTGCGTTCCATGCCGTCTCGCCGTGGCGCACCAGGCAAAGCCGCGTCGCGCTCACCTGAGCGCCTCCGGATTGAGCACGCGCAGCGGCTTGCCCTCGAGCCAGGCCTCGACGTTTTCGACCGTGTCGGCGTAGAACGCGCGCAGGACATCCGCGCTGGCGTAGCCCAGGTGCGGCGAGAGCGTCACGTTGTCCATGCGGCGCAGCGGGTGGTCGGCCGGCAGCGGCTCGCGGTCGTAGACGTCGAGCGCGGCGCGCCCGGGGCGGCCTTTGCCGAGCGCCGCAAGCAGCGCTGCCTCGTCCACGATCGGGCCGCGCGAGGTATTGACCAGGATCGACCCCGGCTTCATGCGCGCGAGCTCCGCCGTGCCGACCAGGCCGCGGCTGCGCTCGCCGAGCACCAGGTGGATGCTCAGCACGTCCGAAGTCTCGAACAGCTGCTCCTTGCCGAGCAGCGTCGCGCCGGCGGCGGCGGCCCGCTCGCGGGTCAGGTTCGGGCTCCAGGCGGCGACCTGCATGCCGAACGCGGCTCCGATGCGCGCCATGCGCGCGCCCAGCTTGCCCAGCCCGAGCAGACCGAGGCGCCGCCCCTCGAGCACCATGCCGCCGCCAAGACCCGCGTGCCAGCGCCCGGCGCGCATGCCTCGCTCGGCCCGGGCGAGGTCGCGCGCGGCGGCGATGATCAGCCCCCAGGCGAGCTCGCTGGTCGAGGCGCCGCTGTCGCCCCCGCGCGTGTGGCTTACCGGGATGCCGCGCTCGGCGCAGGCGGCCGCGTCCAGGCTCGGCGCGCGCACGCCGGTCAGCGTCACGAGCTTGAGGCTGGGCAGGCGCTCGACCAGGCTGCGCGGAAGCGGCGTGCGCTCGCGCATCAGGCACACGATCTCGAACGGCGCAAGCCGCGCGGCGGCCTCCTCCTCGGAAGCGAATGCGTCGTGGAAAACGCTGATCTCGACCCCGCGCCGGCGCAACCGGTCCCAGTCGGCGGATTGCAGGGCGAGGTGCTGGTAATCGTCGAGGATGGCGAGGTTCAAGGCGGCGTCGGGGTGCTCAGAAATTGACGTTGTTGGCGCCCTTGAGCTTGAGCATCTGGCGCGCGTCGGCCGGCGTGGCCACCGTCAGGCCGAGCTCCTCCAGGATGCGGCGCACTTTCGTCACCTGCTCGGCGTTCGAGCGCGCGAGCTGGCCCCTGCCGATCCACAGGCTGTCCTCCAGCCCGACGCGCACGT
>JBOIFB010000388.1:0-2306 GCA_050741415.1 Burkholderiales bacterium
GGGGTGCGGGGGAAGGAGGGGTTGAAACGCGGCTGCCGCGCCCCATTTATTGCATTGCAGGACTGATCGACTACCCGCAAAGGAGACGCTGATGAGCAATGTTACCCGATTCGACCCGTTCAACGACCTGGTCGACGACCTGTTCAAGGGCTTCCTGGTGCGGCCGATGTACAACGAGGCCCGCACCGAACTGCTGCGAATGAAGGTGGACGTCGCCGAGAATAACGGCGCCTACACGGTCAGCGCCGAGCTGCCCGGAGTTCGCAAGGAAGACATCCAGGTCACGATCGACGGTGCGCAGGTCACCCTGAGCGCCGAAGTGAAGCGCGAAAAGGAGGCTGCCGAGGACGCGCGCGTGCTGCATGCCGAGCGCATGTTCGGCAAGCTGAGCCGCAGCTTCGCGCTGCCGCAGGACATCGACGAGGCCGCGGCCGAAGCGAAGTTCCGCGACGGCGTGCTCGAGCTGACGCTGCCGAAGAAGGCCGCCGCGGCGCGCAAGCAAATCGCGATCAACTGACGCGCCCGAGCGCAACCAGGTCGATGAGGGCGCTGCGCAGCCCTTAAATCGCGCGTGCGCCATCTAGGGGAGTTCTTCGGGACGGGCTGCCGCGCCCCTCGACCTTCGACGCCAACAAGGCCGCGGTGCGGATGTCGGCGAGAGTCCGCGCGTCGGCCGCTGGACCCCGTCCAGCCACAGCAGCTCGATCGCAAGCACTTGCTTGTAGAGGAACAGCAGCGCCGAGAGCGCCTGGCTCTGCGTCGCCGCCGCGACCCGCCGGTCCGCGGCGAGATGGGGGTGGTGCTTGCCGTGGAAAAAGATGAGGCGCTTGATCCAGTGCACGACGCCTCCTCCGTGCGGCGGCTGTAATGCCGCACGCGGATCGCTTGGTGCACGCGCTCCAGCAGCCGCGGACGGCCTATCCCGGAGTCTTGCGCCGCATCCGATCCCGTTGATTCCGTGGCCATACCTCCTCCTCGAGCCGCCTATCCGCCCCGATAAGTTGCACTACAGGGGCCACTGGACAACGACTGTGGACGCATACAGCATCGCTAAACGGTTGATCGGGAGGGACGGATGACAGACCAAACGGGGCGGGAATCCGATTACCGGCCATTTCGGAAGTTCACATTACGTTGCTTGCACGACCGACGGAGGCACGGGGTGCCGCGAGCGAATCCAGTTTTCAAGCTTAGAGATGCCCTGACGCCGGAGGATCTTCAAGCCCTCCTCGCCGAATACTACCCGCGCTTCCCCGCACACGTGAGTCGTGTTTCTCTGCCAGCCATAGCAGCGCCCCAAAGAAATCAGTCGGAGGCGATGAGGATGTACAAGTCCGCGTTTGCCAACAACGAAAGTGCGGATCACAGCCATCTGAAGTGGGTCGCCCTTCACTGGTGTGCCGGCAGTGCTCCTCGTATCGATCAAACGAAATTTCGTTTCGAGGTAAGAATTGCATACCCTGACGCGTTGGAACTCGCCTTGTCGCAACCGGGTAGAGAGGAAGTCATGGGCGAAGGGCTTCCGCTGCCGAGGCGACATAATTACTTCCTCGACCACTGCGTGGTGAAAGTGGCGGACGTGTTTGGCTATGAACAGGTTGTTGAATGCGGCATTACAGATGCGGCTAGCCTCGTTCTGCCATTGGCTGCGCGCTTAGCGCATCGGATTCTTTGGCTCCACTATCCCCGCAACCTTTGGAATTGGGGTGAGCCGCATAAGCAATTCGACGGCCTGCTTATTGAACGAAAGTCGAAGGCATCAAGAGCAGTAAAGTTAGCCAACCGCTACCCCTTGCGAGTCCTCAAGAGCGGAAGGCACACGTGTCTACTTGGTAATCGTGACGCTGACGCACGATTTCTTCCTAACGGGGTACTGCAGATATCCGATGGGTAAGGTGCAAGCTAACCTGGCGCCCAACCCGGACGCCAGCACCTTGGCGTGCGAGTGTTCGTGGGCGCGCGCTGGTGGTTGCGGGCGTTGGGCGGTATAGAAGAACGTGTCATGAATGAGTTTATATCAGCTGATTTTCTAAAGTTCTTTGTGCCGCTCATCGGCGCGGTGATCGCCTGGGTTTTCAATGAGCGGCGGCGGTGCTCATGGGAAGAATACTTGCGAAAAGAGGAGCGATATCGAGAACTTCTACGAACCTTAACTGGGTTCTATACACATGCAGCAGATTCTAATATTCGTAGCCAGTTCTTGGAGGAATATAAACGCTGCTGGCTCTACTGCAGCGATGAGGTAATACGCGCTGCTAACTCCGCGATGGAAGTCATGGTTGAAGGAACTACCATCCAAATGGAGG
>JBOIFB010000389.1:0-2305 GCA_050741415.1 Burkholderiales bacterium
CTGCGTGCGAACGACCTGGTGTGGTCGTTCGTGATCAACAACTACCTGCTGGGCAAGGATCCGTTCCCGTTCGACCTGCTGTACTGGAATTCGGATTCGACCCGCATGCCGGCGAAGATGCACAGCTTCTACCTGCGCAATATGTACCTGAAGAACCTGCTCGCCGTGCCGGGCGGGATCGAGCTCGCCGGCGTGCCGATCGACCTGTCGATGGTCAAGCTGCCGGCCTACTTCATCTCGACCATCGAGGATCACATCGCGCCCTGGAAGACGACCTACAAGGGCGCCAAGTATCTCGGCGGCCCGGCGCGCTTCGTGCTCGGCGGCTCCGGCCACATTGCCGGCATCGTCAACCCGCCGGCGGCGAAGAAGTACCACTACTGGACCAACGACGTGCTGCCTGCCACGGCCGAGGAATGGTTCTCAGGCGCGCTGCAGCACGCGGGCTCTTGGTGGGAGGACTGGCAAGGCTGGATGGAGGGGCACAACGCGGGCGACAAGGTGCCAGCCCGCGTGCCCGGCGACGGCGCGCTGAAGCCGCTTGAGGCCGCGCCGGGCAGCTACGCAAGACTGCGGCTCGGCGCGGAGAAAAGTTCCTAGCCTCTAGCGCCTCGCCTTGGCGAGGTGGTGCCCGGCTCCACACGGTTTACCTCCCTTCGCTAATGATGAGATCAAATCTCATTGACTTCGAGGTTGCGGCGTAATAGCATTGCCGAAACGATAACGATTATCATTACTTTTCATGATGCAACGACTTACGATGAGACCGCTTTTGGCCTCGCTCGCGCTGTTCTGGGTCCTCGCGCACAGCTCGATCACGCACGCGGACGACACGCCGCTGGCCCAGCTCAGCATTGCCAAGCGCGAGTTCTCGCCCAAGGAGCTCGTCTTGCCGGCGGGGGTGAAAGTCAAGCTGGAGATCCGCAATGAGGATGCGATTCCGGCGGAGTTCGAGAGCAATGATCTGTCGCGGGAGGTAATCGTCCCCGGCCACCTGAAGGTGGTGATCTACGTCGGCCCGCTGAAACCCGGCCGCTACCGCTTCTTCAACGACTTCTATCCGGCGGCCGAAGGCTGGGTCGTGGTCGGGGTCCCGTCGAAATAAACGCGCCACGCGTCATGCTCGCCAGCGCGATCATCGTCTTTCGCGAAGTGCTCGAGGCCGCGCTTGTCATTGCAGTGGTTCTCGGCTCGACTACCGGCGTTGCCGGCCGTGGCCGCTGGGTGGCCGCAGGCGTAGCGCTCGGCGTGCTGGGGGCAGGCGTGGTTGCGCTGTTTGCGGCGCGCCTCGCGGAAGCGTTCTCAGGCGGCGGGCAGGCCTTGCTCAACGCGGTGATCCTGCTCGCCGCGGTCGTCATGCTGGCCTGGCACAACATCTGGATGAGCGCGCATGGCCGGCGCATGAGCGGCGAGCTGCGCGCCTTGGGTTCCGCGGTGCGAATGGGCAATCGCTCGCTCGCCGCGCTGCTCGTGGTTTGCTTCGTCGCCGTGATGCGTGAGGGCTCGGAGCTGGTGCTGTTTCTATGGGCGATCGCCGCCGGCGGCGGGGAGGGACCCGGCATGACGGTCGGTGCGGCAGGCGGTCTGGCGGCCGGAGTGCTCGCCGGCGCGCTGCTGTATCGCAGTCTGCTGTTCATCCCGGTGCGCTATTTCTTTCAGGTCACCGGCTGGCTGATTCTGCTGCTTACCGCAGGACTTGCCGCGCAGGCGGCAGGCTTTCTCAACCAGGCCGGCATGTTGCCTACGCTCGGCAGCACGCTCTGGGACAGCTCGCATCTGCTCAACCAGGGCACGCTGCTCGGCCAGCTCCTGCACGTGCTGGTCGGCTACGTCGCCCGGCCTTCCGGTATGCAGGTGCTGTTCTACGTCTGCACGTTGAGCGTGATCTACGCGTTGATGCGGTACTTTCAGAACGCTCAGCGGATTCCGGCGCAATGAAGCGAAACCGCGCCCCTGTTGGTTCGGCGGCGCTGCTTGCAGGCCTGCTCGCGCTCGCAACGCCAGGGCCGAGCCGAGCCGACGACTTCGTCGTCTATTCGCCTTACGTGACGCAGGGGCAAACCGAATTCGAGATTCGCGGCGCCCAGCAGTATGACAGCGACCCGGCGGTGAGTGGCACGCGCAGCGTAGAGATCTCCGTCGCACACGCGTTTACCGACTGGTGGCGCCCGGAGGTCTACCTCGGCGAGTACAAGCGCGTTCCGGGCCAGGGAGGACAGTGGATCGGCAACGAGTTCGAGAACGTGTTTCAGCTCGCCCCGGAGGGCAAGTACTGGGCCGACCCGGGGTTCGTGCTGTCCTACGA
>JBOIFB010000390.1:0-2290 GCA_050741415.1 Burkholderiales bacterium
GCTCCGCAGCGCGCGGCGGCCGGCCGAGGCGGCGTCGAGCGAGTAAGGCCCTTCGGTGGCGTTGGCGCGGTAAGCGGCGAGGAGCGGCGCGCGCAGCGCTTCGGCGATGCGGCGCCGAAGCGTGTTGCGCGCGGCGTGCAGCGCGTCGGGGTCGACGACCGCCATCTGTTCGGCGAGGAAAGACTCCGAGGGCAGCGCGAGCGCCTCGGCGGCGAACGCCGGATCGGCCAGGCTGTGCTCGAGCACCTGCGCGCAGGCGCCGAGAAAATCGCGCGACGGCTCGCCGACGCGCTCGAGGATGATCGTCGCCATCAGCCGCTGGCTCGCCTCCCAGCGATTGAATGCGTCGTCGTCCTCCGCCATGAGATGGATCAGGTCGGCCTCGGTGTACGGGTAGTTCAGGATCACCGGGGCGGAGAAGCCGCGCAGCAGCGAGGGAACGGGTTTCGAATCGAGCTTTTCGAACCTGAAGATTTGTTCTGAATTCTTTACCGATAACACCTTCTCGTGTGGCCCGATCTTGACCGCGAGCGGGATGTGGAAGGGCGGGTTCATCGACTGCTTCACGTGCAGCGTGAAGGTTCCGCCGGCGTACTCTCCGCGGCAGTCGAGCACCGGGGTGCCGGCAACGTCGTACCAGCGCCTGAACTGGGCCAGGTCGACGCCGCTCGCGTCCTGCATCGCCTGCACGAAGTCGTCGCAAGTCACCGCCTGACCGTCGTGACGCTGAAAGTACAGCTTCATGCCCTGCTGGAAGCGCTCCTCGCCCAGCAGCGTGTGCTGCATGCGCACCACCTCGGCGCCCTTTTCGTACACCGTCATGGTGTAGAAATTGCGGATCTCCATGTACGACTGCGGCCGCACCGGGTGCGCCATCGGGCCGGCGTCTTCGGGGAACTGCGCCGCGCGCAGCATGCGCACCTCGCCGATGCGGGTCACCGCGCGCGAGTAGGTGTCGGCGCCGTACTCCTGGTCGCGGAAAACCGTCAGCCCTTCCTTGAGCGAGAGCTGGAACCAGTCGCGGCAGGTGACCCGGTCGCCGGTCCAGTTGTGGCAGTACTCGTGCGCCACCACGCGGTCGATGTTGAGGTAGTCGGTGTCGGTCGCGGTATCGGAGCGCGCCAGCACGTACTTGGTGTTGAAGATATTGAGGCCCTTGTTCTCCATCGCGCCGGAGTTGAAGTCGCCCACCGCGACGATCTTGTATTCGTCCAGGTCGAGCTCGAGGCCGAAGCGGCGCTCGTCCCAGGCGATCGCGCGCTTGAGGCAGTCCATCGCCCAGCCGGCCTGGTCGAGCTTGCCGGGTTCCACATAAACGAATAGATTCTTTCGTCCTGTTGAAGTGACGATCTCATCTTTCAAAACCTCCAGATTCGCCGCCACCATGGCGAACAGGTACGACGGCTTGGGGAAGGGGTCCTCGAAGGTCGCACAGTGGCGCCCCGCGGGCTCGTCGCCGGAGGAAACCCGGTTGCCGTTCGACAGCAAAACCGGATACGCGGCCTGGTCGGCGTGGATCGTGACGCGGTAGCGCGCCATGACGTCGGGGCGGTCGATGAACCAGGTGATGCGGCGGAAGCCCTGTGCCTCGCATTGGGTGACGAAGCCGTTCTTGATCGCGTACAGGCCCTCGAGCTTGGTGTTCTTGTGCGGCACGATGCGCGACACGGTCTCAAGTTCGAACGCGTCCGGCACGCCCGGGATCACGAGTCGCTCGGGATCGAGCGAGTAGGCGTTGTCGCGCAGCAGCGTGCCGTCGATCGCGACCGAGAGCAGCTCGAGCTCCTCGCCGTCGAGCGCGAGCGGGGCCTTCGGGTCAAAAGTTGAATGGTCCGCCGCCTTCGGGTTACGCCGGATGCGAAGCTCCGCGTGCACCAGCGCGTGATCGGCGCGGATGTCGACGTCGAGCGTTACGTGCTCGACCAGGAAGGGGGGCGAGGTGTAGTCCTTGAGATAGATGGTCTGCGGCTGCGGTTCGCGCATATGGCCGGATCGTCTAGTCCTGGCGCGGCGTGCCGAGCAGGACGGCGCGCTGCTTCTTGTGCGTCACCACCGTGCGGCGCGGCTCGCGTGGCGCCTGCGGCTCCTGCGGGAGCGGCGCTTCGTAGTGCTCTTCGCGCGGCTCCTCGCGTGCGCGGCGGCGCGCTTCCTGGAGTTGCGCCTGGTACTCGTCGTTGGGGTAGGGGATTCCGCGCTGGCCGCCGTTCGGGCGACCGGGGCGATGCGCGCCCTGCGCGCCGTGTGCCGGGCGGCGCTGCTCTCCGCGCGCCTGGTCTGAGCGCGGCTGCCC
>JBOIFB010000391.1:0-2289 GCA_050741415.1 Burkholderiales bacterium
ACATCTCGACTTCGATCGAGAAGCCGCCTTCGTCGCGGTCGTCGGGGTCGGTGAGGTGGGGCAGCGGCGCCGGGTCGCTCGGCGGGCGGCGGAACGAGTGCGTGCGGTAGGGCTCGAGCGCATCGAGCGTCACGACCCAGGGCGAGATGGTGGTGGCGAAGCTCTTGGCGAGGAACGGGCCGAGCGGTTGGTATTCCCAGGCCTGGATGTCGCGCGCGCTCCAGTCGTTGAGCAGCACCACGCCGAACACGCGCTCGAGGGCGTTCGCGATCCGCACCGGCATGCCGAGCGGGTTGCCCGGGCCGCACACGAAGCCGAGCTCGACCTCGTAGTCCAGGCGCTTGCACGGCCCGAAGACCGGGTGCGCCGGGTCGGGCGCCTTGGTCTGGCCCCTGGGGCGGATGATCTCGGTGCCGGAGACGACCACCGACGAGGCGCGCCCGTGGTAGCCGATCGGGATCCATTTGAAGTTCGGCATGAGCGGGTTGTCGGGGCGAAACAGCCGGCCGATGTTGGTTGCGTGGTGCAGCGAGGTGTAGAAGTCGGTGTAGTCCGGAATCTCGAGCGGCAGCAGGAGCTCGGCTTCCTTCATCGGCACCAGGCAGCCTTGGAGCGCCTTGCGCACGTTGGCGGGCGCGCTGGAGGCGAGCGAGCGCGACAACGCGCGCCGCAGCGGGTGCCAGACCTCGCGCCCGAGCGCGGCGAGCGCGTTCAGCCTGGGCGCGCGCCCGGCATCGGCGGCTGCGCCCGCCTCGCCCTCGAACCCGGCGATCGCGCCCGCGGCGCTCAATTCGAGCACCTGGTCGCCGATCGCCACGCCCGCGCGCGGCGCTTCGAGCGTGCCCTTGCGGCGGAAAATGCCGAACGGCAGGTTCTGGATCGGGAAGTCGCAGCCCGGATCGTTCGCGGATGCGACCCAACTGGTTCGCTTTGGGTCGTGCGTCTCGTCTAGGTTCATGGTCTATTCCGGCATCCAAAAATAGGGACAGACCCTATTTTCAACATATCAAAATAATGGGGTCTGTCCCTATTTTTCATGGTAGTTCTTGCGGAAGCCGTTCCAGACCGCGTCGTAGTCCTTCTGCCGCTCGCGCGCACCCAGCGCGAAGCGGGTCGGCTTGAACACCCAGCGCGACTCCCACATGAAGGCCAGGCTGTCTTCGAGTTTCACCGGCGCGAGCTCGGCCGCGCTGGCCTTGTCGAAGCCCGCCGCGTCGGGCCCGTGCGCGCTCATGCAGTTGTGCAGCGACACGCCGCCGGGCAGGAAGCCCTCGGCCTTCGCGTCGTACACGCCGCGCACCAGGCCCATCAGCTCGCTCATCACGTTGCGGTGGAACCATGGCGGGCGGAAGCTGTGCTCGGCCACGATCCAGCGCGGCGGGAAAATGACGAAATCGCAGTTCGCCACCCCCGGCGCGCCCGAAGGCGAAGTGAGCACCGTGAAGATCGACGGGTCGGGGTGATCGAAGCTCACGCTGTTGATCGCCATGAAGCGCGCGAGGTCGTACTTGTAGGGCACGTAGTCGCCGTGCCAGGCCACCACGTCGAGCGGCGAGTGGGGCAGCTCCATCGCCCACAGCGCGCCCAGGGTCTTCGAGACCACCTGGTGCTTGCCGCCCGTGTCCTCGAACGCCGCCACCGGCGCGAGAAAGTCGCGCGTCTGCGCTAGGCCCTGCGCGCCGATCGGCCCCAGCTCGGGCAGGCGGAACGGCGCGCCGTAGTTCTCGCACGCGTAGCCGCGCGCCGCGCCCTCGGGCAGATCGACGCGAAAGCGCATGCCGCGCGGAACGACGCAGATCTCCCCCGGCGAGACGTCCAGCTTTCCCAGCTCGGTGGAAATCGCGAGCCGCCCCTGCTGCGGCACGAGCATCATCTCGCCGTCGGCGTTCCACAGGCAGCGCTTGCCCATCGAGCGGTTGGCGCGGTAGAGGTGCACCGCGATCCCGGCCTGCGCCTCGGGGCTGCCCGATCCCGCGAGCGTCGCGAGGCCGTCCAGGAAATCGGCCGGCTTCGAGGGCATGGGGAAGGGGTCCCAGCGCATGCGGTTGGGCGAGACGCCCGCGCCGTCGAAGGGGCCCGAGCAGAGCGTCGGGTGCGACATCTTCTTGTACGGCGCGTGCATCGCCGAAGGCCGCAGGCGGTACATCCAGGTGCTCAGGTTTTCCGCGCGCGGCGCGGTGAACGCGCTGCCCGAGAGCACCTCGGGGTACAGGCCCCTGGGCGTGCGCTGCGGCGAGTTCTGCCCCACCGGCAGCGCCCCGCGCACCGCCTCGCTCGCAAAGCTGTTGT
>JBOIFB010000392.1:0-2279 GCA_050741415.1 Burkholderiales bacterium
CTGCAGGCGATCGCGGATCGCGACGCGCCCCAACCGCTGCCGGTCGAGGAGTTGCGCGCGTTCACCGACGTGTTCGGCGCGATCAAGCAGAACTACGTCGAGCCGGTGAGCGACAAGAAGCTCATCGCCGGGGCAATCAACGGCATGGTGTCGGACCTCGACCCGCATTCGGCCTACCTCGACAAGGACGCCTACCGTGAGCTGCAGGTGAGCACTCAAGGGCAGTTCGGCGGCCTGGGCATCGAGGTCGGCATGGAGGACGGGTTCGTCAAGGTGGTGTCGCCGATCGAGGACACGCCGGCGTTCCGCGCCGGCATCAAGCCCGGCGACCTGATCGTCAAGATCGACCAGGCGCTGGTCAAGGGCTTGACGCTGAACGAGTGCGTCAAGCGCATGCGCGGCAAGCCGGATACCAAGATCACGCTGACGATTTCGCGCAAGGGCGAGACGCAGCCGATCGTGGTGACGCTCACGCGCGCGATCATCCACGTGCGAAGCGTGAAGTCGAAGACGATCGAGCCGGGCTACGGCTGGATCCGCATATCGCAATTCCAGGAAGCCACCGCGGAGAACCTCGCCAAGGCATTGCAGAAGATGTACCGCCAGGGCGCGCTGAAAGGCCTGGTGCTCGACCTTCGCAACGACCCCGGCGGGCTGCTCTACGGCGCGGTGGCGGTGTCCTCCGCGTTCCTCCCGGCCAACGCCCTGGTGGTCTCGACCGACGGCCGCACGGAGGACGCGAAGAAGCAGTTCCACGCCGACGCCGACGACCTGCGCGGCGAGGGCGACGACTTCCTCAAAACGCTGCCTCCGGCAGTCAAGAGCGTGCCGATGGTGGTGCTGGTGAACGGCGGCTCGGCGTCCGCGTCCGAAATCGTCGCCGGAGCGCTGCAGGACCAGAAGCGCGCCACGATCATCGGCACGCAGACTTTCGGCAAGGGCTCGGTGCAGACCATCATGCCGCTCAACAACGACACTGCGATCAAGCTCACGACCGCGCGCTACTACACGCCGAGCGGGCGCTCGATCCAGCTGAAGGGCATCACGCCCGACATCATGGTCGAGGAACCCGGCGAGAGGGCTGCGCGCCTGCGCGAAGCCGACCTGCAGCATCATCTGGACAACCCTCAGGACCCGAGCCTGCAGACCAAATCGGCGCCCGATGCGGCGCAGACGGACGCGAACGCCAAACCCGGCCTGAGCAAGCCGGTCGAATTCGGTTCGAAGGACGACTTCCAGCTCGAGCAGGCGCTCGCGTTCCTCAAGGGCGAGCCGGTCAAGGGCGAGCCGAGCAAGACCGTCGCCCAGGGTCAGCCTGGCAAATAGCCGACCGTTGGACGACGAGCAGCTGCTGCGCTACAGCCGGCACATCCTGCTGCCGGAGATCGGGATCGAAGGCCAGTCGCGGCTGCGCGCGGCGCACGCACTGGTGATCGGCGCCGGCGGGCTGGGCTGCCCGGCGGCGCTGTATCTCGCATCGAGCGGGATCGGGCGCCTTACGCTGGCCGACCCGGACCGCGTCGACCTTACCAACCTGCAGCGCCAGATCCTGTACCGCGGCGACGCCGTCGGTGCGCTGAAGGTCGAGGCTGCGCGCAAGACGCTCGGCCTGGTCAACCCGGAAGTGTCGGTCGTTGGGCTCGCGGAACGGCTGGACGGGGAGGCGCTCGGGCGTCTGGTGGCCCGGGCCGACGTGGTGCTCGACTGCAGCGACAACTTTGCCACCCGCCACGCGGTGAACCGGGCCTGCGCGCGGCACGCGAAGCCGCTGGTGTCGGGCGCGGCGATCCGCTTCGACGGCCAGGTCGCGGTGTTCGACCTCAGGCGGGACGATGCGCCGTGCTACGCCTGCCTGTTTCCCGAGGGCGGCGAGACCGAGGAGCTGCGCTGCGCGGTCATGGGCGTGCTTGCGCCGCTCACCGGTGTGGTGGGCGCCTTGCAGGCGGCAGAAGCGATCAAGCTGCTGGCCGGCATCGGCGAGTCGCTGAGCGGGCGCCTGCTCATGTTCGACGCCTTGCGCGCCGAGTGGCGCTCGGTGCGCGTGCGCAAGGATCCGCGCTGCGCGGTGTGCGCGGCGGCCGCGACTCAGGCGGGCAGGTAGGGTCGCTGCGCGGCAAAGCTCTCGCCCGGGTGCTTGACGAAGCCGCTGCGAGCGAATTGCTGCAGGCTGCCGAGCAGGTAGCAAAGCAGCGTCCCGGCCTTCGCCGCCGCCTCGCTCTCCTCGCCATGGCCCTGGCTCGCGGCGAGCCGCAGCGACTGCTTGAGCGTGGTTTAGAAGC
>JBOIFB010000393.1:0-2262 GCA_050741415.1 Burkholderiales bacterium
GCTCTTGCCGGTTCCGGGCGGACCGATGAAGAGCACATCTTCCTTGGCATCGATGAACTTGAGCGTTGCGAGCTCGAGCACCGCGCGCCTGGGAAGGCGGGGGTTGTAGCTCCAGTCGAAGCTGTTCAAGTCCTTGCGCTCGGGCAGTCCGGAGAGCGTGTGACAGCGATCGAGCAGGCGCGAGCGGCGCCGGTCCAGTTCGTCCTGCACGAGCCAGGAGAAGGCTTCAATGAAGTCCATCTCGTGACTGGCGACCTGAAGCGCGCGCGCCTGCAGCGTGGCGCTCATGCCTGAGAGCCGCAGACTGCGTAGTGCGCGTTCAAGTTCGGTGATCGACATTGGCATCGGTATCCTCCTGTGGGTGAGTCCGAGAGTGCGTGTCCCAGAACGACTGATACTCGGTGAGTTCGCGGATGGCCGGGCCCGACTGGGTGAGTGCGGGCGCGGCGGTGGGGACGACGCCGGCCTGCTTGCGCTCAAGCGCGCGCCTCACGGCGGCGTAGGACACGCACTGGGCCTGGAGCAGGCGTGCGCACACCGCCTCGATGTCGGTGCGTGCGAAGCGGCGCGGCAGATTCGCCAGTCCGTAGATCGCGCGCTGTCCGGGGCGACCCAGGCGCGCGAAGAGCTCGCGCCCGAGCGCCGCGGTGCACGGGCCGATGCGCGCCACGCGCTCAAGCAACCGCGCGGTTTCACGCGAGGGATTGAACAGCCGATCGGCGTCTTCGAGCGCAAACGCCCCCTTGCGCAGCGCTTTTGCGTGTCGGCGAAGCACTTGGCCTTCGGCGCCGAGGATCTCGATCTCCTGCGCGTAGATGCGCACGGTGACTCGCTCGCGCGGGGCCGCGGGCAGCGCCGCGTAGTAGGAGGCCTCGACCTGGATGAGCCCCGCGTCGTCCACCGTGCGGGTGGCCTGCTTGAAGTAGCGAGCCCCCTGCGCGGGCAGGGGCTGAAGGTGGGGCTGCTCCTCGCGGTACATCTCGAGCACCTGGCGTTTCTTGCGGCCGTGGATACGCAGCGCCGCCCAACGCTCCTCCCAGTGCGCGAGCCAGGCGTTCTGCGCCTCGAGCGAGTCGAACCTGCGCCCTTTGAGCGCAGTGCCCTGGGTGTGCCCGATCGCGTTCTCGACGGTTCCCTTGCGATTGGGATCGGCCACGCGGCATGCATCGGCGACGACCCCGTAATGCGCGAGCATGGCGGCGTACACCGGGTTCAACTCCGGGGCGTAGAGGTCGGGCCGGATGACGCCCTCCTTGAGGTTATCGAGCACCACGTAGCGCGGGCAGCCGCCCAGCGCCCGGAAGGCCTCCTCGTGCAGCTGCGCCCAGACCTCCTGGTCGGTCTTCCACACCGTCTTGCGGAAGGACTTCCCCGAGTGCTTGAGCGTCATCACGAACAGGTACGGGCGCTTGTACTTGCCAGGCCGGTGCAGCGTCGGCGCGCCCTGCCCGTAGTCGACCTGCGCCTCTTCGCCGGGGGCGAACTCCAGCACGTCGAAACGCTCCGGTTCCCGGGCTCTGAGGGTGCCGACGAAGCGCTTGACCGAGTTGTAGCGGTGAGAGAACCCGTGGTCCTCGACCAGGTCCTGGTAGATCGCCACGGCGTTACGCCCGAGGCTCACCTGCGCCTCGATCCAGGCGCGATGCGGCTCGCACGCCGAGGGCGTCGTGGCTGGCTGCTGCGTTGCCGCCCGAGCCGGTGGCCGGGGTGGGGGAATTTGGCCACCGCCGGCTTCAGAGCCGGTGGCCACCCCGGGGGAATTTGCCGCCCGCACGTAGCGGCGAATCGTTTTGCGATCCACCCCCGTGCGACGTTCGATCTCGCGGTGTGCCGTGCCGCTCTTGAGCAGCGTATCGATCGTGATGCGTAGATGCAGCTTCAAGACGTTCACTCCTTCCTCCCCCGAAATGGTCCGGGAGGAGCGTACGTCCCGCCTTCAGACGCCCGGGTTCAGGCGCCTCTTCACCTGCTCAGGGTGGGGGAATTTGGGGTGGCCACAAGTGGGGGAGTTTGGGTGGCCGCCGGGGGTCAGCGCATTACGCAACTACAGCTTGAATCCTGCGGCGGCCGCATCGTTGAAGAACATCTTGACGGTGTCCAGCGAGTACTCAGGCAACCCGTAGCCGACGAGCTCGAGCTTCTTCAGGATGTCGTTGGTGACGGTAATGACATGGCAGCCGATCGCGTCTGCCTGGAAGATGTTCAACAGCTCGCGCGGACTTGCCCAGATCAGCTCGGCTTTGGGCTTGGATGCCATGGCCT
>JBOIFB010000394.1:0-2252 GCA_050741415.1 Burkholderiales bacterium
ATCGAGCAACGCGTCGCCACCCACGCCGTCACCGCAGCAACGACGTGCACGTCCCTGCACGGCAAGCAGCTACACCCGCACGTACTCCGCCACAGCTGCGCGATGTCGCTACTGCAAGCAGGCGTCGACACCACCGTGATCGCGCTCTGGCTCGGGCACGCCGACGTCCGCTCGACCCAGCCCTACCTTCACGCCGACCTCACGATCAAGGAGAAAGCCCTCGCACTCGTCACCCCGGCCAACGTCAAACCCGGCCGCTACAAGCCACCGGACGCCGTGCTCGCGTTCCTCGAGAGCCTGTGACTATGCCGACAAGCCGGCTGAGGGGACGGCCAGAAACCCAGCAACCACACCGCGCTCAAGCCGGCCACGACGACGATGTCGGCATAGTCGCGATGTCGGCACAGGTCGACGACGAGCAGGTGGTAGCGCTCGAGCCTCCGCAGTTCTTGCTCGAGCTGGTTGCGGTCCTGAGCGGCCTCGAGCCTGGAGACCCATTCCTGCGCGGTGGCGAAGGCGACGCGGTGGCCGCGCTCGCACGCTTTCATCGAGAGCGCGATCGCGAGGTGGGTCTTGCCGGTGCCGGGCGGACCGAGGAAGCAAACGTTGGCTTGCTCCTCGATCCAGGCGAGCTGGGCGAGGTGGAGCACGAGCGGGCGCTCGGCGCTCGGTTGCGCGCTCCAGTCGAAGTCCTCGAGCGTCTTCAACGCCGGGAAGCCGGCCGCGCGCACGCGCGTGCGGGCGCCGGAGGCGTCGCGGGCGAAGACCTCGGCCTCGAGCAGCGTCTCGAGGAAGCGCTCGTACGGCCACTCCTGCTCGCGCGCGAGTGCCGCCGTCTGCTCGAGCCGCTCCAGCACCCGCGGCGCTTTGAGTTTCGAGAGCAGGTAGGGGAGCCGCTCCCCGGCTTTGGTCTTGCTCATGCGCACAACTCGGCGTAGTCGGCGAGCTCGGGCGGCGCGACGCTGATCCGCGGTAGGGCGAGCGGTGGTGGCGCTTGGGGAGGCTCGGCGCGCATGATCGGCGGCGGCAGCCACAGGCCGTGCTCGTAGCTGCGTGGGTAGCGGGCGACCTCGCCGCCGCGATGCACGATCCACACCTGGTCGCGGTCGAAGCAAAGCTCGACCCGCTCGTGCACAAGCCGCTCCGGCACGCGGTAGAAGCAGCGGCCGTGGCGCAGGTAGCCGTCGATCGGCACGCGTGTCGAGCGGTGCCCGGACCAGTCGAACCGCAGCGGCGGCAGCGGCCGCAACGCCGCCAGCTCATCAGCCAGACGCTCGGCGACCGGGAAACGGCCGGTCGCGTGCAGCCTGCTGTTGCAGACACGGTCGCGCCAGTCGGCGTACCGGTCGTCGAGCTCGGCGAGCGACTCGAAGCGGCGCGCCGGCCAGAAGCCGCTCTTGAGATAGCGCACACCCGCTTCGACCGAGCCCTTTTCGCGCGGGCTCGCCGGCGTGCACGCGTGCGCGTGGAAGCCGTAGTGGCCGCGCAGGTGCAGGAAGCGCCGATTCCACACGACCTCGTCGCCGTCGCGGCGGGCGACGACCGCGCGGAGGTTGTCGTAGACGCACTCGCGCGGCACCCCGCCCAGCCACTCGAACGCGCGTACATGCCCCTCAAGGAACGACTCGATCGTCATGTCCAACGAGAAGAACGCGGTCTGCGCGCCCGAACACGGAAGCGACGCAACCAGCGCGTACACCCGCCGCTCCCGCCCCGCGAGCGTTGGCCGCGTCGGCATCTCCGCCCAGTCGATCTGCAGCACCTGCCCCGGCCGGTAGCCGGTCCGCTGCGCCGGCCGCACCGTCGACGGCCGCAGCTCGCGCACGCGCGCCTGCACCAGCCGCAGCGAGCCGGTGTAGCCGTAGTCGCAGCGGAGGATCTCCGTCAGTCGCGGCGCCTTGATCTGCGGCCACTCCTCCAAAAGCCGCCGCAGCACCGGCTCGAGCGCGTCGAGCTGCGACCCCGTCGGCGCGCGTCGATAGCGCGGCGGCTCATCGCTCGCCAAAAGCCGCGCGACCGTCCGCCGGTTGATCCCCAGCCGCTGCGCAATCTCCCGTCGCGAGATCCCGTCCGCCGCCAACGCCCGCACCTGCGCCCACTCCAACGCGCTCCGCACCTCCGCACCTCTCGCTCGACAACACCGACCGAGCGAGCCTCGAAGACGAGGCGGACGCGATCAGCGGCGCCGCGACTGGTGCACTTTTCGATTGCAGATCCCGGTGCAGTATTGGGCTGCGCGCGTCACCATCGTC
>JBOIFB010000395.1:0-2251 GCA_050741415.1 Burkholderiales bacterium
TGCTGCGGCTGCGCCGCGAGCGACGCGGGATCGATCCTGACCCCCACGCCCATCGTGCTCGACACCGACAGCTTCTTCAAATACACGCCCTTCGTGCCCGAGGGCTTGACTCTGTTCAGCGCCTCGATCAGCGCCGCGAGATTGTCGCGCAGCTGCTCGGGCGTGAACGACGCGCGCCCGATCGTGCATTGCACGGTCCCGGACTTATCGGCGCGGAACTGCACCTGTCCCGCTTTCGCGTTCCTCACCGCCGCAGCGACGTCGGGTGTCACAGTGCCGACCTTCGGATTGGGCATCAGGCCTCGCGGACCGAGGATCTGTCCGAGCTGGCCGACCACGCGCATTGCGTCCGGCGCGGCGATCACCACGTCGAATTCGATCTTTCCGCCCTTGATGCTCTCCGCCAGGTCCTCGAAGCCGACAAGGTCGGCGCCCGCCGCCTTGGCAGCTTGTGCCCTGTCGCCCTGCGCGAAGACGGCCACGCGCACAGACTTGCCGGTGCCGGAGGGCAGTACCACCGAGCCGCGTACCGACTGGTCGGTCTTCTTGGCGTCGATGCCCAGGTTCACCGCCACGTCGACCGACTCGTCGAATTTCGCGGTCGCGGTGTCCTTGATCAACTTCATCGCGTCGATCGCCGGATAGGCGAGCGCGCGATCGACCTTGCCGGTGAGGGTTTTCCGGCGCTTGCTGATGGTCATTTACATGCCCTCCACGACGATGCCCATCGAACGCGCGCTGCCGGCTACCGTGCGCATCGCCGCCTCGAGATCTGCAGCCGTGAGATCGGGCGTCTTTGCCTTCGCGATCTCCTCGACCTGCTTGCGAGTTATCTTGCCGACCTTGTCGGTATGCGGCCGCGGGCTCCCGCTCTCGATACCGGCGGCCTTTTTGATCAGCACCGTGGTCGGAGGGGTCTTGATGATGAAGGTAAAGCTCTTGTCCGCATAAGCCGTGATCACCACGGGCAGCGGCAGGCCGGGCTCGACCTTCTGCGTCTGTGCATTGAAGGCCTTGCAGAATTCCATGATATTCAAGCCGCGCTGGCCCAGCGCCGGGCCGATGGGAGGTGAGGGGTTCGCCTTGCCCGCCGGCACCTGAAGTTTGACGTAGCCGACGACTTTCTTTGCCATGTTTCTCTCCTATCGGGTCCGAACGAGCGCCGCAGCGCTCTCCCCGTTACGCCTTCTCAACCTGCCCGAACTCCAGCTCAACCGGGGTCGAGCGCCCAAAAATCGTAACCGCCACCCGCAGGCGGCTCTTCTCGTAGTTCACGTCCTCCACCGTTCCCTGGAAATCCGTGAACGGGCCATCCTTGACGCGAACCATCTCGCCGTTCTCGAACAGCACCTTCGGTTTGGGCTTTTCCACGCCCTCGCGCATCTGCTGCATGATCGCGGCGACCTCCTTCTCGGAAATCGGAGCGGGCTTAGTCGCCGTGCCGCCGACGAAGCCGGTCACCTTGTTGGTGTTCTTCACCAGGTGCCAGGTGTCGTCGTTCATCTCCATCTCGACCAGCACGTAGCCCGGAAAGAACTTGCGCTCGGACATGTGCTTCTGGCCGCCCTTCATTTCCATGACTTCCTCGACCGGAACGAGAATGCGGCCGAACTTGTCCTGCATTCCGGCGCGCGAAATGCGGTCTGCCAGTGCGCGCTGCACCGACTTCTCGAAGCCCGAGTAGGCATGCACCACGTACCAGCGTTTGCTCATGTCGACCTGCTCGATTCTGGTCACTTTAGGTCTTCTTCCATCCGAGAATCACGTCGTACAGGACCCACTCGAGGCCCTTGTCGGTAATCCATAGAAACACCGCCATCGCCACGGCAAACGCAAATACCGCGGCGGTAGTCTGTATCGTTTCCTTGCGGGTCGGCCATACCACCTTCTTCGCTTCTACGATCGCCTCGCGCGCGAACGCGACGAACCGCCGGCCGACCCCGGTGAACCACGCGACTGCGCAGCCGGCAAGTATGCCGCCGAAGACCGAAAGCACGCGCAGCAGCACGTCGCCCTCGCCCAGCCAGTAGTAGCCCCACACGCCCAGCGCGGCCAAGGCTACCGCAATCGCCAGCTTTATCTTGTCGAGCATCGTTGTTTCAGCAGTGTCCGTGGCGTTTGGCAGGCCAAGAGGGAATCGAACCCCCAACCTTCGGTTTTGGAGACCGACGCTCTGCCAGTTGAGCTATTGGCCTGTGAGTTCCCTTACTCGATGACTTTGGCGACGACGCCGGCGCCGACGGTCTTGCCG
>JBOIFB010000396.1:0-2247 GCA_050741415.1 Burkholderiales bacterium
CGGCAGCAATGGCCGAGAAGCGGCCGCTTCCGACGTTTCCGTTCAGGACGGCACGGGGTCGAAAGCGGTCATCGGTTGCCTCGTGGCGAGATGCGATGCTGCAACTACGCAATCCAGCGCGCCGCCCGCTTTTCGACGAACGAGGCGAGACCCTCGGCCGCTTCGGTGCTGCGGCGCTTGGCGGCATGCTGCGCGACGAGTCCGTCGAAAACGGATTCGTCCACCGAGCCCCACGCGAATTCGAGCGCGACGCGCTTGGTCTGAATGTTGGCCTCGGGGGCATTCTGCAGCAGCTGCTCGACCAGGCGCGCGCCGGCGGCTTCCAGCTCGGCGAGCGGCACCACCTCGTGCACGAGCCCGATCCTTCGCGCCTCCTGCGCTCCGAAGCGCTCGCCGGTCAGCGCGTAGCGGCGTAGCTGCCGCGCGCCGATCGCGTCGGCAAGCTGCGGCAGGATGATTCCCGCCATCAAGCCCCAGCGCGTTTCCGCGATCGAGAACATTGCATTGTCGGCGGCGAAGACCACATCGCATACCGCCACGATGCCGGTTCCCCCGCCGAAGCAAGCCCCTTGCACGAGGGCGATCGTCGGCACCGGCAGTCCGTTCAGCCGCCGCACCGCCTCGGCGGTGGCTCGGGAGGCGCGCTCGTTTTCCTCCGCTGACTGCGCCGCGAGGCGCCGGATCCAGTTCAAATCGGCGCCCGCCTGGAAGTGCTTCCCCGCGCCGCGCACGACGACGGCGCGCAGCCCGCCGCGCGCGCCCAGTTCGTCCATCGCGTCCAGCAGACCCTGGATGACGGCGTCGTCGTAGGCATTGTTCACCTGCGGACGACTGAGGAGCACGGTTGCTACGCCGCGCTCGTCGATGTTGTGGAGTACTGCGTCGTTGCTCATGGCGGACTCCTTCAAAATGCCCCGATGACGATTTCCAGGATGTGCTCGCCGCCTTCAGCCGAGCCGGGCGAGCACCCGGTCGACCATCTCGCCCGCCAGGCCGAGGTAGTTCGCCGGATCGCACAGCCGCTCGAGCGCGGCGCGGTCGAGGTGCTTCGTGATCTCCGCGTTGGCGGCCAGCAGCTCGACGAGCGGCCGGTTTTTGGCGATCGCTTCGCGGCACAGGTCGTAAACGAGGTCGTGCGCGCGCTCGCGCCCGAGGTGCGGCCCGAGGCCCATCATCACCGCTTCGGAGGCGACCAGACCGTGGGTCAGGTCGAGGTTGGCGCGCATGCGCGCGGGGTCGACTTCCAGTCCTTCGACCAGCGTGCGCGCCTGGCGCAGCGCGCCGGCGGTGAGGCAGAAGGCCTCGGGCAGGACGATCCACTCGATCTGCCACGGGCCGGTCGAGCGTTCGTGGTCGGCCACCATCGCGTCCATCAGCGCCGCGGCGTGCTGGCGCACGACCGAGATCGCGCCGTGGATGTAGCAGCTCGAGATCGGGTTGCGTTTCTGCGGCATGGTGCTGCTCGAGCCGCGGCCGTGGGCGAAGGGCTCGAACACCTCGCCCACCTCGGTCTGCATGAGGAGCTTCACGTCCATCGAGAGCTTGCCGAGCGTGCCGCCGACCAAGCCGAGGAAGCAGCCGACTTCGGCGATTCCGTCGCGCATCGTGTGCCAGGCGATCGCCGGCTGCGCGAGGCCCAGCTCCTGCATAAGAGCGGCCTGGGTCTCGAGCGCGCCGGTCTTGAGCGAGGCGAGGGTGCCGGCCGCGCCGGCGAATTCGCCCACCAGTACGCGCGGCTTGAGCTGCGCGAGGCGCTCGCGGTGGCGCTCGATCGCCGACAGCAGCCCGGCCATCTTGTAGCCGAACGAGACCGGCACCGCCTGCTGCAGGTTGCTGCGCCCGGCCATCGGCGTGTCGCGGTAGCGCCGCGCGAGGTCCGCCAGTGCCGCCGAGATCGCCGCCAGGTCCTGCTCGATCAGCTCGAGCGCCTCGCGCATTTGCAGCACGGTCGCGGTGTCGGTGATGTCCTGCGTGGTCGCACCCCAATGGCAGTATTCGCCCAGCCCGTCGCGGCACAGCGCGTTGAGCTGCGACACCACCCCCAGCACCGGGTAGCCGATGCGCTCGGTCTGCTGGCGCAGCTGGTCCAGGTCGATCTGCCCGAGCCTGCAGTGGCGCACGATCTCCTCGGCCGCCTCGGCCGGGATGAGGCCGAGCCGGCCCTGCACCCGCGCCAGCGCCGCCTCGATGTCGAGGTATTTCTGGGTCCGGTTCTCGTCCGACCAGACCCTGCGCATCGTTTCGGTG
>JBOIFB010000397.1:0-2243 GCA_050741415.1 Burkholderiales bacterium
GTTGTCGGGCCCGATGACGCAGGCGCGCGCGGTGTGGTTGTACGACTCCTCTTCCACCGGAATCAGCTCGCCCTGCTTGACGATCGCGATCGCGACCGTGTCCGGACTCTCCATGAAGTATTCCGCGGCGGGGAACATCAGCACCCGGTTGCGCTCGACCACGAACAGGAAGCCGTCGGGCGAATAGCAGGAACCTGCAGGGTCGTCGAACTTCACGCTCGGGCTGAACTCTTCGACCGTGTCGGCGACGTTGTCCATGTCGCGATCGGTCACCGCCCAGAAAGTGGTCTTGCGGGTTCCGACGAACACGGTCGCCTTGTTGCGGCTGACCGACATCTGGCGCGCGTCGGGCACGATCGCGAACAGCTCGATCCTGAAACCGTCCGGCAGCTTGATCCGCTGCAGCACTTTCTTCAGGTTTTGTGCGTATTGCCCGCTCTGCGGCACGCTCTTGCCGGCGACCGAGTCGGTCTTCTTGAAGTTGCCCAGCTTTTCCAGATTGGCTTCGTCGCCCTTGGCGAACGCGCCGTTCGCGGCCAGCGCGAACATCACGCCGGTTGCCGCCGCCACCATGCTTCTTTTCATGATTCCCCTCTCCATGTGTGCAGATCCGCTGTATTGCGGGGAGGGAATCTTCAGCTTATTGTCAGGAAAATGTCAATGCGGCAGTGCAGTAGACTATTCGGATGAAGCCGTTTGTCTATAACGCCTGGCCGGGGCGGGTGGTTTTCGGCGCCGGCGCGCTCGGGCGGCTGCCGCAAGAGCTCGACCGGCTCGGCGCGAAGCGGGTGCTGCTGCTGTCTACCCCCGGCCAGGCCGCTAGCGCGCAGCGGCTCGGCGCGAGCCTGGGGGCGCGCGTCGCGGGGGTGTACGACCAGGCGGTGATGCACGTGCCGCTGGAGGTCGCCGAGGACGCGCGCCGCGTCGCACGCGAGCTCGGGGCGGATTGCTGCGTGGCGCTCGGCGGCGGCTCGACCATCGGCCTGGCGAAGGCGATTGCGCTCACTTCGGCGCTGCCGATCGTCGCCGTGCCGACCACCTACTCGGGTTCCGAGATGACCACGGTCTACGGCCTGACCGAGGGCGGACTGAAAAAGACCGGGCGCGACGCGCGCGTGCTGCCCAGGACCGTGATCTACGATCCCGCGCTCACGCTCGGCCTGCCGCCGGCGACGTCGGCCGCGAGCGCAATGAACGCGATCGCGCATTGCGTGGAGGCGCTGTACGCGCACGACGCCAACCCGATCACCTCGCTCATGGCGCAAGAGGGGATCCGCGCGCTGGCCGTTGCCATGCCCCTCATCATGAAAAACCCGAGTGGCCTCGAAGCGCGCAGCGACGCGCTCTACGGCGCCTGGCTGGCGGGGGTTGCGCTCGGCGCGACCGGGGTCGCGCTGCACCACAAGCTGTGCCACACGCTGGGCGGCAGCTTCAACCTGCCGCACGCGCAGACGCACGCCATCGTGCTGCCGCACGCGGCGCGCTACAACCGCGACGCGGCGCCCGAGGCGATGGCGCGCGTGGCGCGCGCGCTCGGCACGAACGATGCGCCGACCGGTCTCTATGATCTGGAAGTAAGGCTCAATCTGGAGACGAGACTCTCGGCGATCGGCTTGCGCGAAGCGGATCTCGAGCGCGCGGCGAAGATCGCGCTCGAGAGTCCCTATCCGAACCCGCGCCCGGTCGAGTACGCCGGCGTGCTCGCGCTGCTGCGCGCGGCCTACGAGGGACGCCGGCCTGAAGCCTGAGCGCACGGCCGGGTTGCTGCTCGCCGGCGCGCTGCTCGCCAGCGCGGCCGCGCAGGGCGTAGGGCGCTTCGTGCTCACGCCGCTGCTGCCCGACATGCGCGCCGCGGCGGGGCTCGACGCCGCGCAGGCGGGCATCGTCGCCGGGGCGAACTTCGCCGGCTACCTGGCCGGGAGCATCTGGCTCGCGCTGCGCGCGCGCGAAGGCCGCATCGGCGCCGTGCCGCTGGGCTTCGCGCTGGTGCTCGCGGGCGCCTTTGCCATGGCGCTCGCGCCGAGCTACGCGCTGTGGATCGCCGCGCGCGCCGCGGCCGGGTACGGCGGCGCGCTGCTGTTCCTGGGTTCGCTCGACGCCTACGCGCGCGCCGCGCGCGCGCCCGAGGACCTGCGTCCGCTGGCCGGGGTCGGGATCGGCATCGCACTGTCGTGCGCCGCGGTGCTGCCCTGGCTCGCCGACTGGCGCAGCGGCTGGCTCGCCGCGGGCGCGCTCGGCGTGCT